>JAQWCA010000300.1 GCA_028706065.1 Tepidanaerobacteraceae bacterium | reverse complement strand
GTTTTTACTATTGCCGTCAAAAGCAATTAAAAAAATGGAGTTGTATTTAGCTGACCCTCATAGTGACAAATTGATAGAAACTTATAATCAGGAAGAGCGGGTAAAGAATCGGCTTCATGAATTGTCCTCATTACTCAAAGACCTAGGTGAAGTTTTTAAAGAACCATTGATCAAAAAAGAAGAACGGGTATTGGCAGGTGAGTATCTTGACAGTATCTGCCAAGAGGTACAGATCAAGGTTTGTTCCAGTTGTGCTATGAAAAAAATTTGTTGGAAAAAAGAACTTAAACGAACATTGGGAGCCTTCTACACATTGATTAAACACTATGAAGGGATAAATGACAAAAGTCAGCTCCCATTTCTCTTTAGATCACGATGCAACCAAACCGAAAATATTAATAAAATTATAAAAGAACAAAGCCATATTTATAATATAAAGCATCACTTGGACAGTATAATTAAAAGCAATCAGGAATTGATTCAGGGGCAATTTACAAGAGCTGCGGAAATGGTCAAAACACTGGCTGAAGGTGTATGGGAAGAGAGCTATGAAAGAAATATCGATGGTGAACTATCAGAAAGACTTTCACAGTTAGGTGTTTGTGCAGATCAAATATATACTGATTATAATAACCGCAGGTTTTATGTGAATATAGTAAAATCCCCTTGTACGAATGACAAACAATGTGAGGTATTGATTCCGTCAGCTGTATCTGATGTGCTTGGGAGGAAAACGAGTACAAAAGTTATAGATTGTCCGTTGAAAACTGGGAATTCCAAGTGTCGGTTAAAAATCATGTCACAGGGGATATTGGAAGTGTCTGTAGGGGCAGTCGGAGTGGCAAAGGAAGGTCAGAATGTTTCTGGAGACGGGTTTTCCTTTATGGAATTGAAGGAAGGCATGTATATGTTAGCATTGTGTGACGGCATGGGAGTGGGTAAAAAGGCAGCTCACCATAGCGAAAAAACTCTGACATTCTTGGAACGGTTATTGGAAGCGGGATATGATCAGGCAACAGCACTGAAGGTAGCTAATTCGGCTATGAATGCGATTACTGATGAAGAAGGTTTTTCCACAATAGATCTTGTTCTTATTAATACAGTGAGTGGGAAGGCAAAGTTTGTTAAAGCCGGTGCCCCAGTGGGATTTATAAAACGCGGCATGAAGGTAGAAATAATTAAGGGTGGAAGTTTACCTGTAGGTATTATGGATGAGATTTCCCCCAAGATTATTGAAAAAATAGTGCGATCTGGTGATATGGTGATAATGGTAACCGATGGAATCATGGATGCTTTCTCCGAGGGGCAAAATGGAGAGCAAGCACTGCGCCGATTTCTGATGGAAACAAAAACAGCTAATCCTCAGGAACTGGCCGAAAAAATATTAAAAAAGACAAAAGAGAAAGACAATATAAGAGATGATATGACTGTGTTGGTAGCAAGTATATGGGAGAAAAGGTGATGTTGTAAGGAAAATTGATATTTAGCCTTAAAAAATATATAATATTAAGTAATGAAAGTAATCAAAAGAAGTGCCGAAGATGGAAGTTGCAAAGATTACAAGTAAAGGTCAGATTACGATTCCTATTGAGATCCGCAAAAAGCTTAATTTGAGAGAAATACTAGGAAGAAACAAAAACAATGGATATTAAAAAAAAGTTTCTAAAAACCATAAAAAAATATAACATGGTCCAAAAAGGCGATCGGATTATTATTGGGGTTTCCGGTGGCCCTGATTCTGTTTGTCTGCTTCATTTGCTTATGACTTTCAGAAATGAACTGGAGATTTTTCTATATGTGGCTCATCTAGATCACATGTTTCGTGGAAGAGATTCGGAAGACGATGCGTATTTTATGAAAGTTTTATGCGAAAAATGGAATGTTCCCTTTTTCAGCGATAAAATCAATGTACCTGAGTATGTCCAAAAATCCGGTCTTTCTCCGGAAGATGCTGCACGGCGGGTGCGATACGACTTTTTCAAACGGGTGAAAGACCAAACGGGTGCTCAAAAAATTGCCACTGGTCATAATAGAAACGATCATGAAGAAACAATACTTATGAATATTTTTCGAGGAGCAGGTTTGGATGGACTCATCGGTATAGACCCGGTTCGTAATTGCTACATAAGGCCATTAATAGATATACCAAGGGAGGCCATCGAGGAATATCTTAAAAAAGAGGACATCCCCTTTAGAATTGATGCTACAAACCTAACCCCTGATTACTTCAGAAACAGCCTTCGCTTAGAACTAATACCCATCATTCGTGAAAAATACTGCCCACATCTTGGAGAATCTCTGCGGCGGCTCGCAGAGATTGCTCGACGTGACTTATCCTTTATGGAAGAAGCGATGGAAAGGGCAGAGGTCAGTGTAATAAGAAACGAGTCTGAAAAAGTAATAATAGATATAAAAAAGTTTTCAGAGCAACACGAGGCCATTAAATATCGTTTGGTAAGGTTAGCGGTAGGGAAACTGGCTGGGAATGTAAAAGACTTTGAAACAAGACATGCAAAATTGCTAGTGGAATTCATCGAAAAAGTGTCACCCGGCAGCAGGATCGACCTGCCCAAAAACCTCCAGGGAGTAAAGGAGTATGATTATTTCATCCTCTCTAAAGCAAGCTTGGATGAAATCCCCGATTATAGCTATATACTCTCTGTTCCAGGAGAAATAGCTATAAATGAAACGGGTGTCAACATAAAATCATACATAAAAACACGAAATAAACAAATCATAACGAAAACCGACCCGACAATTGCTTACTTGGATTATGATAAAATTTATTCAGACCTAATTATAAGAAACCGACGTCCCGGAGACAGATTCAAACCTTTAGGAGGCATCGGCTTTAAAAAGCTCAAAAATTTCTTTATTGACGAGAAGATTCCCCGAAGAAAAAGAAATTATGTTCCC
>JAQWCA010000299.1 GCA_028706065.1 Tepidanaerobacteraceae bacterium | reverse complement strand
GTGCCTAATAACATTAGTGACTGTCACTTAAATACATTTGCAAAATATATCCCATATGCTGATAAGGAATCAGTTGTATCAGAGTTATTCCATACTACTTCAAAAAGAATTCCCATACCCGGTAGAGCTTCTTCTTCTCTTGTATCAATGGTTTCCTGAATGTAACCTTCTACCTCCGCCTTACTGCTTCCGGAAAGGTTCTGTAACACGAGATTTCGGATATCCATAGTTGCTTCCACTAAAATCTACCTGCCTTTCATTTGATTTTGGATATTTTAATTCCCATTTTTAAAAAAAAATGACGGGAATACCGTCACACAAAAGTTTATTGATTTTAGTGCAAATTTACTTTAGCTCTAAGTTTAGGCCTGTCATCTCAGAAAATCGACTTACCATCTCTTCTCTCATTGAGTCATCTATATCTTGGGCTAATACCACCTGAACTGACATTATATCAAGAAATATACTTGGGTTCTTCTTTGATGCAATGCCTTTTTCATTCATAAGTCGTTTTGCAATATTGATTATTTCTATTTGATTGCAAGAATCACTGACGGCTATGGGATAACCCGTCTCCTGCTCCACTTCATTAATTACATCACTGTATTTTTCGCCAATGGTTTTCGATATAAAAGTAAGTTCGATGTATTTTACACCACTGCTTGCCACTTTTACGCTTTTCTTATATGGCCTGTGAGGTAGTGTGGAAAATACTTCATCTATATACCTTAAAGCCTGGTTTTGCTCCATTTGTTTTTTATTCTGTTCAGACAAAAGAGCAGGTTCTATTTCGTCCTCATCATTTATCACCAAGTCTAAACCCGTTATTTCTTTAAATTGATTGGATAATTTTTTGCCATTATCCAGTTCACCTTCGGCAGTAATCTTCACTTTACGAGTTTGAGGCATATAGGATATTTTACTTATAATCATATTTGAAGGGAATAAACTGTAAACCACTTCATCGATAGCGGAAGTGTTGATATTTTGATTTATCTCGACCTGCCAGCCCGTATTGGCTTCAAATTCTGTTATCTTGTCATTATATCTAGCCCTGGCGATGTCCGGAAAATTAAAATATAAAAGTGCTATTTTTTCATCAAATCTTGCTCCTTTTTTATATAGACCCGATTCCGGTCCAAAAAATTGGTCTACGAGCCCTAACATTTCATTAACTTCCATTACTTTAGGAGCACTTAATTTTTCGATTTCACTTTTTTCCACGGCATGGTATAAAAACATACGTCTTCGGTCGGGCTCAAAGTAAGGGGAGTTGTTTAGAACGTCTTTTATCTCTTCTGTGTCCTGTTGGTATCCCCAAATTCCCCCAAGATCTTCTATGGAAAGTGCAACACTTGTTCCAATATTTGTTTCTACAAAATTCCATAACTCCTCGATATTTTCCTGATTCAAAATGTCTTTTCTTCCCATACATGGATATACCTTTTTACACCTTTGTTTCCTGGGCTTCCTTATGCTAATTTCATGCTGTTCTCCATTTAATGGTACATAGATTTGACCATTGATGTCCTTTTGTATTTCTTTACCTAGAACATGAATAACTTCGGGGTTTCCATGAACCAAGAAAATCCTCCGTGGATATAGATTGTTCGCTAGATTTAATATTTCCACCTTATCTGCATGAGCAGAAAGACCATATTTACCTACTTCACATTTTACATTAATCTCACGTTCACCAAGCTTGATAGTTCTATTAAGTTTTTCGCCATCATCGTTGATTGATTCGATAAATTTCATAAGATTTCTTCCCGGTGATTCTTCATCTTGATATCCGGTAATGGCAATTAGATTTTTTTCGTCCTGGGATATTTGTTCAGCATACCATTGGCTTGGCCCACCTGTTAACATACCGGAGCTGGCGATAATAACAGACGGAGTTTTCGATTCAGCAATTTCTTTGCGTAATTCCGGCTTTTCTACCGGAACAACATTATCATCGTAGAAGATCTCCGTTCCTCGAAATACTTTTTTTGTCAGATCTCGTCTCAAATAATTTGGATACAGTTTATAAACACGGCAGATATCTTTTACCATGCCATCAACGTAAATGGGACATTTTGAAAGTCTCTTCTTATTTATAGCCTTCTTTAATATCAATATTATTTCCTGGGCTCTTCCTAGGGCGAATGCGGGAATTAAAACCTTGCCCTTTCGATCAATAGCCTCATTTACGGAGTCTATAAGTCTTTGCTCCTCTATTTCACGATTTGCGTGAAGTTTATCACCATATGTGGACTCAAAAAGAGCTACATCGGGCCTGAGCTTTGGAATAGAAGCCCCCTCAATGCTATTCTGTCGAAATCCTGAAAAGTCTCCAGAGTAAAAAAGAGTGCCTTTTGAACCGGTTATGTATATAGATGCCGCTCCTGCTATATGACCTGCACTGTAAAAAGTAACGCCAATATCAGTATCATTAAAAGGTTTAAAACTAAAATTGGGCGAATAACAGACAGTCCTGTCGAGCATTTCGCGCACATGGTTTTCTGCGTATATAGGAATTTCAGCTTCTCTTTCCATTATTTTTAAGCTGTCATATAAGAGTACTCTTGTGAGGGCTTTAGACATGTGAGTCATATATATAAGCGCATTAGGATATTGTCTACTTATGGCGGGGAGGGCTCCCGTATGGTCAGTATGGGCATGACTTACTACTATTGCATCGATGCCACCGTTTTCCTGAATTAACCTAAAATCAGGAAGAGTATCCTTTGATGAAGAAAGCCGGATACCACAATCCATTAAAATATTTTTTCCGTCTATCTTAACAAGATAGCAAGAAGCACCTACTCCTCCCGCTCCACCGCAAAAAAACAACTTCAATTTTTTACCTCCAATTCTATTTAATTCATTTACATTATATCAAAGCTGTGAATATGAAACAAAAAATTATTTTTTTTGCC
>JAQWCA010000298.1 GCA_028706065.1 Tepidanaerobacteraceae bacterium | reverse complement strand
AAGGAAGAACAGCCCTACTCGCTCTAAAACATAAATACGGCTACGGGTTTTTCTAGCTAAACGAGCTAATTTAAAAAAATCTTTTACACTTATTTTAGCAGTTAAATGATCACTGTTAGGTCGTTTAACATCCCATAGAAAAAGACTTTTTAAAGCAGCTTGATTTAAAAGTCGTTCTCCATATTCCCCCGTAATTTTAATAATAACATAACCCGAAAGATAATTCCATAGTTTTATAAGAAGCACACCGGTACCCCCTATTCTCATTCCTCGAACTCAATAGCCATAATCTCCCCTTCAATTGTAATTTCATCGGCAATAATGGTTTTAATGAGCAGGCTTTCACCCTTTACACATACAATCCCAATAGGGGTATTTATTTTTACTAACCTTGAATCATATTCAATAATACCTTTGTGATTTTCTATAAAGACAGCTATTTTACCCGTTATAACAACTCTTGGTACATTCAATATTAAATCCCGGGGTAAATCCAGGGCATCAGATATCTTTTGCTTAATTCCTTCTACCATAGTGATATCTCCTTCTTATCTAAACTAAATATGTGACTTATTTAAAATTTATTCGGTTTCCCTCGGTTTAATTACATAAAATGAAAGAAAAACCCCACAGGCCTACATGAACTGCGGAGTTTTTCTTTACATCTTCGAAATGAAATCAGTAATTTCTACGTTCCAGCGCTTTTGGTGGAGATAATATTTCTTTAAATATTATTCCACGGATGATACTGTCTTGAGTTAAAAGCTCAGGGATATCATTCCCATGTTCAGTATTTGTTTGATGCTTTGGTTCTGAATGAGATTTAATACTTTCCTTTCGCGACTTTTTAATTTTTATAGGTCTGTTTAAAGATTCAGGTTTTATTTCTACTCTTTTTGATTCTTCCACAGGAGTTGTTGTAAATTCGTGTATGGGGAAAGGAGGATATTTCTTGCCTTCCCCCGGTGTTCGTGTTTTTTGTGTTCTTTGAGATTTGAGAAGTTGCCCGATTATTGGACGAAGAATTAAAAAAATAATCAGAAGAACAATGTTTCCCAATCTTATCACCTACTCTTGTCCTGCTTGCTCGAATCATCCTTAGGTCCTAATTTAGATATAGAATCCCTCATCTGGGTATCAGCCATGATGTTTCTCATACTGTAATAGTCCATAACTCCCAATTTCCCTTGCCTTAAAGCTTCAGCCATAGCCTTTGGAACCTCAGCCTCGGCTTCAACTACTTTAGCCCTCATTTCTTGAACGGAGGCTTTCATTTCTTGTTCTTTAGCCACTGCCATTGCCCGACGTTCTTCAGCCCTTGCCTGAGCAATACGTTTATCGGCCTCTGCCTGATCAGTTTGCAGCTGGGCACCAATGTTTCTTCCAACATCAACATCAGCTACATCTATAGAGAGAATTTCGAATGCCGTACCTGCATCAAGGCCTTTGCTTAAAACCGTATTAGAAATTGAATCGGGATTTTCTAAAACAGCCTTGTGACTTTCAGCAGAGCCTACAGTGGTGACAATACCTTCACCAACTCTTGCAATGATAGTCTCTTCACCGGATCCACCTACTAAGCGGTCGATATTGGCTCTTACTGTAACCCGGGCTTTTGCCTTCACTTCAATACCATCTTTTGCCACCGCTGCTATAATAGGTGTCTCAATAACCTTTGGGTTTACGCTCATTTGGACTGCTTCGAGCACGTTTCGGCCGGCTAGATCAATAGCAGCAGCCCGCTCAAAGGTAAGGGGAATCTCCGCCCTTTGAGCAGCAATAAGGGCATTTACCACACGGTCAACGTTTCCCCCTGCCAAATAGTGAGCTTCGAGATTATTGACTCCTACATCTATACCGGCTTTTACTTCCTTTATCAGGGGATTTACGATTTTGGTCGGGGTTACCCTACGAAGCCTCATACCTATCAAATTAAAGATTCCTATTTTTACACCGGCAGCCAAAGCTGATATCCACAGTCCTAGCGGTACAAAGCTCAGGAGGACCGCTAAGGCAATGAATATTACAGCAATGGTTAAAAGCAAACTTATAATAGCTTCCATTACACATTCTCCTTTTTTTCTTTTTTTACTAAAATCTTGTTACCTTCCACCTTAATTACAACAATATCCGAACCACTTGGCAGAAACTGACCTTCACTCAAAACATCAACTTGATTATTACCGATAATAGCTACGCCGGCTGGTCTGAGCGGAGTTATAGCCTTGCCCTTTTCTCCTACTCTAATTACTACTTCCTTACTTGATACAATATATCCATCGGATTTTTCTTGTTTAGTCCCAAGGATTATTCTATCAAAAATGGGGGTTTTTATGAGGTACTTTACTAAAAAATATATTATTACTCCACTGGCTATGAGGGCAATTAGAATAGAAACCATTGCTTGCTCAGGGTTAGGAAACGCCATTATTACACTTGCTATAATCGATAAAATTCCTGCCACACCAAAAATTCCAAAGCCCGGAACAAACATTTCCATGATTAGCAATAAAATTCCTAGAACGAACAAACTTAAGACCCAAAATTGGGCAGCACCTGCCAGGAAATTACCACCAAAAAATAATCCAAAAGCGATCAGTCCCAATAGGCCAGGAATGCCAAAACCCGGCGTCAATATTTCTGTGATTGTCCCTACAATACCTACGGTCAAAAGAATCGGGGCTATATAGGGGTTTGTAGCTATATGGGCTATTTTTTCAGAAAAGCTCATCTTCTGCTCTATTACTTGAATATTGTCAGTTTTTTCTGTAGCTATTACTTCTCCTATTAGTTCTTCCATGTTTATAACTTGTTTATCTATAAGACCCAATTCTAAAGCTTCACCGGTAGTAAGTGACAGGATTTTGCCTTTTTCCTTAACTCCTTCAATAACCACATCTGCATCGGCCATTGCCGCTACC
>JAQWCA010000036.1 GCA_028706065.1 Tepidanaerobacteraceae bacterium | reverse complement strand
GTTTGCTCTACGGACAGCAACAGCACAAGAAGATTATCGATGATCACATGGTAAGATTCGTGCTGGAAACTGAGTTGCCCTGATTCATACTTAAGGCGCCTTGACTGGCGCCTTTTCTAGAAATTATCATTGTCAACTTATTCGGTAGCTTTGTGTCATTATAGTTCGTCTATTTACGGACATTATGAGTCGGTAAAAGCACTTTTTTTAGGTTTTCAACATGAGTCTACGCTCTGCTATTCAGGACAAAAATGCATAACGGGTATGTATCCAATTATTTGTATTAGCTACCGGGCGGACAATCCTTGCCAGCCAACCTGGCGCATCTCCCACAAAATCTATGACCCTCTGGAGTCTGGACTTGGAAGAATGGGTCATCTTCTTCGCAGTTCTCCTGCCAAGCCTTATGGCGATCGATTCAAGACAGCCTAAGAAGTGATCCATACATCCTCTGAACCAACTCCGCCACCGTCGAATCGTTGAATCATCTGCCGCCACACAAAGTGCCTCTCTGGGGTTGAGCACGGATTCGATGCTTTCACTGCAATGCCGCTTGTAGGGTACCAGAATGTCGGGCAGTTCATGATGAATGCTCCTGCACATCTTGCAGCGGAGCCGCCGTATTCTGAGAACAATTTTGTTTCCTTCACTGTCTATGTATTTTCTCTCCCGGCTGCCAATCACGTTAAACTGTCCGCCACAACACGGGCATGATACCTGCTCCAGATTCCTAACAAAAAACTCCGGACTTACTCTTTTCAATCAGTTCATAATTTGATACAATGACCATACCGTGGTTGGCGCTTCTGGTACCCTTGCTCGAACATTGGTACATTAAAACAGAAGCGCTTTCCTTTCTCTATGATGATATGGACATTATATCCATCAATAACTGGACAGGCAATACCGTCAGCTTACTGACATTTTGCGGCGGCGTAAACAATATACAATTCTTCCTTGCTCTAAAGGTTTGTTTCCAAATAAAGAATCTTATATAATAATACATATAGAACAAAGAGGTTCTAAACACTGGGGGATTATATTTTATGAAAAAGAACTTTGCTTTGGCCTTAATACGCCCGCTATTTTACGTACTGCACGGATTAAGGAAAAGATTTCGTAATTTAAAATTAAGAAGGAAAATACTTTTATTTGCTTTATCAATCCTCTTTGTAAACGGTATTGCATTTATCTTGTTATCAAATTACTATTTGAAAATTTTCAGCATGCAGCTATATACTAACGCAGCTGACATACTGACACTATCAACACAAAATATCGAAAACGAAATGCAGAACCTTCAATACACTGTATCAGAGCTTTCTACATCCTCCCATACTCAGGAAATTATTCGCTCAATTGAATCGTCGGTTTCTCAATATGAAGAACATACAAACCGTCAAAACCTAATGAACAGCATCTTTACTTCACTTAACAAGAAGAAATACATTCTGTCTGTCCACTTTATAGACCCTCACCTTAATATAAATTCCGTCGGTTCTGATACATCAACGTCTGTTAGCGGCAAGGTGGAAATATTTTATAAAAAAGCCTTCGAAAATAATGGAAAACCATTATGGATAAGTCCTTCCAATTCGGATAAAGCTTTAGTCCTTCTTTGTCCTATTCGTGAGGTTAAAGAGCTGAGCCTCAGGGAATTGGGAGTGATAGTCATAAGGATAAAAATACCCGAACTTGTCAACTATACAATGGCTATAAATGAAAACAAAAATGAAAATTTCTATATATATTCAGGCAGTTATGAGCTCTACCATTACGGAAATTCTAAGGACCACCTGGAATTACCAACTATCGTGGGAAATCAACCTTATACAATCTATTCAAAAGGAAGCAAAAAGAACTTTATTGTCAAAATGAATTCAAATTATTGTGACTGGAGCTTCTTTTTTTCCATACCATATGATACAATTTATCTTAAATTTCAATCAGCCGTAAAATTAGCACTCATATTTTATTTAGCCATCTTCTTTATCCTTATTCTTTTCTCTGTTTTGCTATCCGACAGTATAACAAAACCCTTGAATTCTCTTATTAATAAAATGCAAAATATCTCTGAGTTCAATTTTACAGTTGCAAATAATTCTCTTGGAGCCAGTGGTCGAAAAGATGAATTAGGTCTGTTAAGAGAAACGTATCAAACAATGCTTAATGAAATAAAAAACTTAATCCAGGAAAATTATATAAAGCAACTGACTATAAAGGATACTCAATATCGTTCCCTACAAGCAAAAATAAACCCACATTTCATATACAACACATTGGATTCGATATATTGGATGGCAGTAAATGAAAAACAGCAGGACATATCAATTATGGTTTTCTCATTGGGACAATTGCTGCGCGAATTTGTAAAAAGCTCTAATGATTATAAATATCTGATAGCACTCAGGCATGAGCTGGAAACATTAAATTACTATGTGAATATTCAAAAAATGAGGTTCAAGGAAAGCCTTATATTCAAACAAGATGTAGATTCCTCCTTGCTCGATTGCATGATACCAAGGATGATACTGCAGCCTATTGTGGAAAATTCCATAAAGTACGGCGTTGAGAGCATTGCCGAAGTTTGTATCATTGAACTAAGTATATATACTGTTGAAAATAAGCTGATATTAAAAATAAAGGATAACGGGATTGGCGTTGAACCTCAATTGATCGAGAAGCTGCAAAGCGGTGAATATGCTCCAAAAAATACAGGAATAGGATTATCAAATATCATATCAAGGCTTGAACTTATATATGGCAGCGAGGGAAAACTTAAAATCTACAATGCATCACCGAGAGGCTGCATTGTTGAAGTGGTGGTCCCGATAAAGGTTGGACATGAAAAGGGTGCATAAAAAGTCTTCGGAGAGGTGTGAGTCAATATGTATAAAGCAATTATTGTCGATGATGAAAAAAATATCAGAGAGGGCATTCAAAAAAACTGCGATTGGAAAAAATATAATATAAATGCGGTATATACCGCACAAAACGGCAAGGATGCTTTGGAAATCATTAAAAAAGTTCAGCCGGACATTGTAATAACGGATGTTAAAATGCCAGAAATGACAGGACTTGAGCTTATTAAAACAGTTGCGCCACTTTACCCGGATATCCTGTTCGCCATTTTATCAGGATATGATGAATTTGAATTTGCACAGGAAGCACTGAAATACAATGTACAGGATTATATTTTAAAGCCCTGCAACATAGAATTAATACACCAGCTTCTGAAAAAACTAACTGACCGCCTTGATCAAAGCAATAAAAAACAACAATATATTCAAGCCATGAAAGACAACTATATAAAAGCTAAAAGTCAATTGCAGGAACAAATTATCAGGGATTACATCACAAACTCAACAATTATCGATAAAGACACTTTGGAACAATTGGATTTATCACCAATAAAGGGCATCGACCTTCGCCTGCTAATATTCAGGATTGACAAACTTGATGATCAATCCAGCCTACTGGCTTTGAAGGAGATGTGCAAGGAATATTTTTCACATAAACATACATTGTTTTTATGCTCTCTAAATTATAAAAACATTCTAATACTAACAGAGTATTATGCGTTTCCCATACTGAACCAGGAACTTAACGAGATCCGCACTCTTCATTCTCAATATTATGGTAAACCGATAACAATTGCAGTAAGTGAAAAAACCTGTTTTGAAAGGCTTAAGAGCACTTACAGCAATCTTCTCATATGTATGAAAAGCACATTTTACAGAGGAGACGGCAATATCATTACAGCGTGTGACTTGCCAGGACAATCTACAATTTCCATAGATGATTATTTACTTGATTATGTGATTCTGGCTATAAAAAGCGGTAATAAAGCAGAAACTTTTAGACTGCTGGATTCCCTTTTTCAACAGTTGAACAATCCCAGCTTCAGCATTGAACAGATCAAATCTTACACTGTCAAACTGTATGTTTCCATAATACAACAGGCCGAAGAATCTAAGATCAACAATTATTTGAGCGGTATTACAAAAATAATGAAAAATTCAAACCTTAAATCAATAAAAGATATCCTCGTAACAATCTCAAATGATATTATTGAAAACTATTATAAAAATGTTCAAAAACGTCAGAATGAATTAATTTATAAAATGGACAAAATTATTGAGAAACATCTTTACGATGAAAAACTTTCCCTTAATTTCATCGCACATGAAATACTATTTGTAAACGTGGATTACCTGGGAAAGCTTTTTATCTCGGAAAAAAACGAAAAATTTTCGAGATATATTACCCGAAGACGTATCGAAAAAGCCCAGAGCTTATTCCTTCAAAACAACAATATGCAGGTGAATGAGGTTGCTCTTCAAACGGGTTTTGGGAACAACGCTCAATACTTTAGCAAGGTATTTAAAAGTTATACAGGCTATACCCCGAGGGAATATAAGAACAAGTTTTTCAATCCCGAATCCGGTAAACAGTATAGGTGAGCCGGTATTACCGGCTCCTATACCTTAAGGGTTAAGTGTACAGCAAATCCACCTATTTCCTGCTTAAAATATACAGCCACCGGATTTCCGTCGTCATCTTTTTTTGAATTATCCAAATCCAGTTCATATCCCCGTGACTGCATATAGGCTATTGCCCTTTCCATGCTATTGGTACTTATTGCAATATGTCCATTTCTCCCTAAAGCTTGCTTTTTCATAACTTCAATCGAATTACCCGCATATATGGAATCGTTCCCTTCTCTGTAATCCATTCCGAACATGAGGCTAAATGCACCTGCAATTTGCGAAGCCTCGTCTGTATTTTCGCTATTGATACCTATATGTCCAAGCTCAAAACCAAGCATGGTTTTAACTGCTTGTTGAGTAAGTTCGGTAATTTTACCGAATTCACCCGATTTTATCAGTGCATCATTTACCATCCAACTTCCGCCGCAAGCCAATACCCTGGGAGAGGATAAATATTCATTCATGTTTTTTTCATTGATCCCTCCCGTCGGCACGAATTTTAATCCAACATATGGCGCAGCTATTGCCTTTATTGTTTTAATGCCGCCAAGAGCTTCAGCAGGAAAAAATTTGACAACCTCAAGATTCAGCTTTATGGCCTGCTCTATATCCGATGGACTTGAGCAGCCGGGAATAATGAGTACATTTCTTTCTATACAGTATCTTACAACCTCGGGGTTGAAACCCGGGCTGACAATGAATTTCGCACCTGCCTCAATAGCCTTATCCACCTGTTCTGTAGTAAGCACTGTTCCAGCACCTATAAGCATATTCGGCATGGCGCTTGTAATGGATTTTATCGCTTTATCCGCATTAGCAGTGCGAAATGTTATTTCAGCACAGTTCAGGCCACCATCACATAGTGCTTTGGCTACTGGAACCGCCTTATTGACATCTTCAATTTTGACTACCGGTATGATACCTATAACAGATAGTTGATTCAGAATATTGTTCATAAGAATTTAACTCCTTTAAATCCTTTAAAATTTAAGTTATTAGCAAATTTATATTGTTTTAATATACATTACCGTTTTCCCTGTAGCTACGCCAGACGTTTTCAAAAAAGTCGTCTTCCCTGGGGATTTGTCTTCTTTCTCTCCAATTGAATATACACTTGCCATCTAATAATTTTGTTTCCTGTATAAGATTTCCTCTTGAATTATCGTCAAGAGTAAAGCTGAAAATATCCGGCAGACGTTCATCCAGACGCTTTCCGGACTTGTCTGTATAAAAGGCAGAGCCGCGGCTTTTCCCGCCCTTCTCCGTGTAATCAACCATTGCGCTTAAATACACGTACTGGCATATCAACATATCATACAGTCTGTAAACCTTGGGTAGTTCGGTAGTGTCATTGATTTTTACTATCTGGGAAAAGTTATCAAGCGCTTTTTTTATCTCCCCAATTGTCTGCCTGATACTATCATAGTTACGGATTGCTGCCCCTACCTGGCTCATTCTCTTAGCTGCACTGTCCCAAATTTCAGACACATTACTGATATTACCTGTTACCTGATCGCATAGAGCCGTAATTTCTGAGATCTTGCCGAATGTTGCGGTCTTAAATTTATTCATGTCTTCAGGAGCTCCCTGCCGGTTGCTTGCTATAAATCTTGCTGCTCTGGTGGAACCTACCTGTCCGGAGTTAAGCGCACTTCCACCGGGACGGTATACTCCATGGCTTGCACTTACCTCACCAACTGCGAAGAAACCTTCAATATTGGTTTGCCACCATTTATCAATACTTAAGCCTCCATTGTTATGCTGCGCACACAATGCAATCTCTAAGGGTTCCTTAACGAGATCGACTCCTTTGTTCCTATAAAAATCAACAGCCGGAGAATTCATATGCAGTAAACGGTCGATTGGTGTTCCGAATGCGGCTCCCGCTTTTTCAAGATACTCTGCGGCTTCCGGACTAAGCTTAGTGAAGTCTATATCTCTTCCGAGCGGATTACTCCTGAAATCAAGGAATACCCTCCGTCCTTTCATGCAGCATTCAATATACACCAGAATGTCAATTATTGAAGAGCCTGAACCTGCTTTCCGGACATCGAAAGGCCATTCATAGCCCTTCAGGAAAACCATGGACAGCATTTCATATTCATTATGAAAAAAGTCGAGCAGGAATTCTCTCTCGTCAGTACCATCAGGCAAGGTGGAAATAAAGCGTGGCAGCACCTGCATATATGTCCCTGAAACGTTCCATCTGGGCTTTATTGAAGCAAGCCCGTATTGCCACTCGGTAAGATTTTTACCTGTTACACCCGCCTCAAAAGCAATCCCTGATGCACCATAATGTCCAAACGGATACACAGAGTCGGCATACATGCCTGCAGGACCGCCTGTAGCGTAAATTACATTTTTGCAGTTAAACGCAACAAAGCGTTTTGTTTTATCTTTTACCTGGTTCAAATTAAGGCAAAGCAGACCTTTTAATTTACCTTCGCTAGTCAATATCGAAATTACCTGATGTTTATCGAAAATTTTGATATTCTTGGCTGTTACCGACCGTTCCAGGCATTCTGTCATAAGCTTAGAAGTCAAAGGCCCGGCTGAAGTTGCACGCCGTCTGGGGTCATGATCAGTTTTATATCCTACATATTCTCCATAGCGGCTGACAGGAAATGGGACTCCCAAATCCGCCAGCTTAAGAAAACACTGAGCCGACATCGAAGCTTCTGCAAGGGCTATATCTCCGTCTACACACTGTCCGTTAAATAAAGTTTGTGCAAGCTCTCCAACGGAATCACTGTCCTCCCCCGACAGAGTAAGCTTATAATAAGTCTGTTTGTCGGAACCCGCATTACGCGATGTGCCTGCATTTATGTCCTCCGTTACAATTGCAATATCCTTCTGGCCGTAATCGTACAAACGGTCAGCTGCATTGAACCCTGCCGCTCCGGTACCAACAATAACCGTATTGTATTCGAAAACTTCAATTTCATAACCGTTTATTATTACTATTTTACTGTCCAAGAGTAACAACACCTGCCCTTTCTAAACTTAAATATCTATCAATGTAAATGGATTTACAGGCGTCTAATATGAAAGCCGCCATCGACATCTATATATTGACCTGTTGTATAAAGCAGTTTTCCGGAACAGAAAACCGAAACGGCATTTGCTATATCCTCAGGTGTTCCCCACCTCTTTATTGGACAAATCCCCTGTTCAAATAATGCGTCATATTTCTCCTTTACTCCAGCTGTCATATCAGTAGCTATAATACCCGGTCTTACTTCGTACACAAATATTCCTTCACTTGCCAGGCGGTCTGCATATAGCAATGTCAGCATAGATACTCCTGCTTTTGATATGCAGTACTCACCTCTGTTGATGGATGACACCTCAGCTGACATTGAGGAAATGTTCACAATAATGCCTTTTCTCCCATCTTTATACGGCTGCTTAATCATCTGTTTTGCTACCGCCTGTGACATGAACATAGTACCTTTTGTGTTCACACTTATCAGCCGCTCAAAGCTTTCCTCAGACATGTCAAGTAGATCTGCCCTCACTCTTGGCGCAATTCCTGCGTTATTTACAAGCACATCTACTGAGCCATACTTTCTAACGGTTTCCTCAATGCATCTTTCTCTGTCATTTTTTTCAGTAATACTGCCTTGTATGTAAACGTAATCCACTCCCTCTGCCGTTAGTTGATCAAACGTTTCTTTATATTGCTCAGGAGAATTAACATCAAGAATTACAACTGAATATCCATCCTTTGCAAGCTGTCTGACTATTCCTAGTCCAATACCTCTGCTGCCTCCAGTTACAATTGCTGACTTTTTCATAAACTCACGTTCCTTTCTGATATTAAAGTTTTTATAATATTTTCTGTTTTATAGCACATGCTATTTTTTACCTGTTTCAAACTTTCTGCGTGCTTCATTATATAACGGGACATACGTCTTGCTATCCCTTATAACGCAGCCGGTCCTTCCACCCCATCTCATAATCTGGGTGCATTTACTACAGGTAATACAAGTTTTACTTGGATCCATACCACCTTTGGTAAGAATATCATAGGGTGCATCAGGATAAGCAAAAGCTTCCCTGCCCATTCCAACCAGTTTAACCGAGCCATCCGCAAGATTAGCCGCACCCGCATTGGCCAGAAATTGTCTCAGCCAGCTGTAGCCATTGCCAATGACAGGAATTTTCCCAGCCGCAGTCTGGATTTTCCGTGATAATGAGAAAATCCTTGCTACACTCTCAAGAGGATGTTCACTTGGTAAATCGACACCTGCCGAAGGTGTATCAAACGGACGTGTAAAGTAAGGATACCTGAAGTACGGATTTCCCGATGAATTGCTCATAAGATCGACACCTGTTTTAACTATCATGTCTGTAAGCGCCATAGGTTCTGTCAAATCAGGTTTCAGGCAATCTTCCTTGTCTACTCCAAAACCATATGGATAAGGATGTGCATCAAAGACATTAAACCTGGTAGCGATTATAAAATCTCTACCTGTTGCCTTTCTCACCTTTTCTATTGTTTCAAGCAGGAACCGTGCCCTATTCTCAAGGCTCCCACCATACTTGCCTTCTCTTGTATGCGATGCCAGAAGTTCTGAAACAAGATAGCGATGGCATGCTTTTATATCAACACCGTCAAAGCCAGCTTCCTGTGCCAAAACTGCTGCCTCCACGTACCGCTCCTGTAAAGCGTCAAGGTATTCGTCCGTTACGACTGGATCCTCCAATTTTAATCCTACTGGAGGGTCTAGAAACGGGTCATGCTGAGGAACCTTGGGTGCAGGATCACGCACAGGACGAGAATATCTTCCCGAATGTGTCAGCTGAAGTATGCATACCGTTTTATGATCCTTTCCACACCTGTCCATTGCACTTTTTCTGTTCTCCTTCAACAAAGTAGCAAAGTTACCTACGTTATCCCTGTTTATATGTAACTGAAGCGGGTTTGCCTTACCTTCTGGCACTACAGCACATGCTTCATACCAAATCAATCCTGCACCGCCAGACGCAAACCTGTTATACCTTCTATGTACCAGCTCTGACGGACTGCCGTCAGGATTGCCGTCACAGCCTTCCATAGGCAGGATAGCCATTGAATTGGGTGCAGTCTTGCCGCCTATCTTAACCGGCTTTAAAAGAGGTGAAAGATCATGTGTAAGTTTAATATTTACACCCAGTTCATCTATTTTCCTCTTGAGTTCTTCATAACTGCTGAAATTAAACTTTTCAAAATCAGCCATTTAAACACATCCTTTTTATGTCATCTATATATGATGATTATATTAAACTGCTCGCAGTTATGATATAATCATAGTTGCTGATAACTTAGCGTTTTTTGCTATAAGAAGGAGGATATTATGACTGAACAATCTCGTAACAAACCGTTTTTTGATATCTATTCAAGGCTGCGTGAAAATTCTGATGATTTATCCCCACATATGCACTATCATCATCAGATTATATTCATAACCGAAGGCCTTGTGCAATTCATCATTAGTGGCAGGCATTATCTAGCCGGTCCCAATTCATTACTGCTCATCAGCAACCTAGAAAGCCATGCGGTAAAAGTTTTACAGTACCCATACGACCGATACGTTCTAGCAATCAACAGCGAATTTGCAGCAACTTTTTTAAGGCATCCTCTTTTGGTTTCGGTATTTTTAAGGCGTCCCGATAACTTCTCCAATCTCATTGAATTGGATGAAAAAACTGCAGAAAACGTCAGGAAGGCATGCATAGAGATGACCGAAGAACTGAAACAGAGAAAAATAATGTGGGAGGAAACTGTAGCTTCTATGGTAATGCAGCTGCTTATATCTGTATATAGATATAATAGTGAACCGTTCTGGCCAGCCGACGCCTCAAATGCTTCTAGTCTGGTTTTTAACGTACAGAATTATATATCACTTAATTATCAAAAAAAGCTAAGTCTTGAAGATCTGTCAAATAAGTTTTTTGTCAACAAATTTTACCTTTCACACATTTTTAAGAGTGTAACGGGCTTCAATTATAAGGATTACCTGATCCGGTACCGTTTAAGTATCGCTAAGGATTTTCTTGCAAATACAAAAATGCCGGTAACTGAAATTTGTAGTGCATGCGGATATAATAATATTAATCATTTCAACCGTATTTTTAAAAAATATGAGGGAATAGCTCCGACAGAATACAGGAAAAACGTAATCCTGATGGACAAAATTTAACTATTTGACAGCACACATTAAAGCAATAAGCCAAGCTAATCCCCCATAGGGTGGCTAAATATCTACTTACCTTTGAACACGGCCCGAACCGTCTCCACCCATCAGCTTTGTTACTTCATCGACGGTGACATGATTAAAGTCACCTTCTATTGTGTGTTTAAGGCAGCTTGCCGCAACAGCAAATTCCACTGTCTCCTGGGGCTCTTTTCCTGTGATTAATGAATATATTAAACCTGCACCAAAACTATCACCGCCACCAACGCGATCAACTATATGTATTGAATAGCTTTTTGAAAAATAAAAGTTATTGCCGTCATAAAGCATTGCTGCCCAGTTATTATCATTTGCGGAAATTGAGGTGCGTAAAGTTATGGCAACTTTTTTAAAATCAAATCTTTCAGTGAGTTTTTTTGCTACGGTTTTATATCCTTCATTTGAAAGTTTGCCATCGGTAATATTACTGTTATCTGCCCATATCCCAAATACATCACCGGCATCCTCTTCATTAGCTATACATACATCTACAAATTCCATAAGTTCCGCCATAACCTTACCGGCCTTTTCACGGCTCCAAAGATTCTTTCTGTAATTTAAATCACAGCTTACGGTAATACCTTTTGCCTTTGCAGTTTTACAGGCATCAAGACATATAGCAGCAACGTTATCCCCTAGGGCGGGAGTTATTCCTGTAAAATGAAACCAGTCAGTATCCTTAAAAATTTTATCCCAATCAAAATCCTCTTTTGATGCTGAAGCTATAGATGAATATGCACGATCATAGATAACTTTTGAAGGACGCTGAGAAGCACCTTTTTCAAGATAATAGATACCAATGCGGTTTCCGCCTCTTACAATATTCTGAGTATCCACACCGAATTTTCTCAGGGAATTTACTGCTGCCTGCCCAATATCATGTTTCGGCAACTTTGTTACAAAGCTCACATCCATTCCATAGTTAGCTAAAGATACCGCAACATTTGCCTCTCCACCACTGTAGGTAGCATTAAACCTGTCTGCCTGGATAAACCGGTAGTATCCCTCAGGTGCTAGTCTCAACATAATTTCTCCGAATGTAACAATTTTACTCATTAAAAATTACCCCCATCGTTTTTCATAGGCTACTTTACACTATCTTTTGATTTCTTTACTACTAAAACGCTCTTTTCATAAGTTACTTTATATTACCCTTCTTGAATTAAATGAATGATAAAATTACCAATTTATTTATCTGATGGATCTGAACAACCCGAGGTAACAAGAATCTTTCAGTCTATGCAATGTTTTACTACATTCCTGTACTGTTAGGACTTGATAATACTTTATTTATAGCATAACCTCCCTTAATATTGTTCCACATTATGAAACTCAGTTCGCATTTTGGAATAATATAATTATATAAATAATAAGATAATTAGTCAATTATTCTTCAAATTTTGATAGCGTCAATTTACTGTAGGGAAAAGAAGAATATAAGCATCCTGATATTTATATTAATGGAATGCTCTTTACAACAAGCATCTCCCATACGATTTGTCAGCCATGGTGGCACACTAATATTTTA
>JAQWCA010000297.1 GCA_028706065.1 Tepidanaerobacteraceae bacterium | reverse complement strand
TACTCCTTTTTTATCATCCTTAAACCAGTTTAAGTTGAGAACTGAGCTGGCCTCCTCAACAGTCATATATGAGCGGCTATTTATCAAGGTTGTTTTTAGAGGTTTCTCATTTAAAAATACCGTCCACGTCTCATTATCCCAATATACATCCCATCCCAAGAACTCCGCCAAGGGCCTAATGGGAACGACTATCTCTTTGGGGTCTTTTGGGCATCCCGCTTTTAATATTTGACCATTTACGGTTGTTAAATTTCCTTGTAAATTAAGTATCTCCTCATTTTCCATTACTTCAATAGCAGTATTTTCCATATCGAAGATCTCATTTACAGCAATATACTCTTTTCCCTGGATAAATACCGGTAACGAACTGTTAGATATTGCATCAAAAAAATCTTCAATTTCTCGTTTGTTAATATAGAAATCTTGTTCAATTATTTCAATATCGTTTGTGACAAATTTACCGTTAAAGGTCATAAAATATCCTTCGTTAAAAATGACCGGTTTTTTATTGACATCGTTTAGCAAAAGGGATAACTTTTTTTCTGGTATAACCATATTTTGTTCACTAAGTTTCGCGATGATTTTTTCTCTAGTATTAACCCCGAAACCGTATAGATCGGGATGGACCTTTATATAGGGTTTTTTACCCTTTTCCGGTAACTCTAAAGTTTGATAAATTACCTTAACCGAAGTCCCCACAGCTACTTTTTTATATAATTCTTCAACATCTTCATTGTATAGCCTTACACATCCAGCGGAAGCCATAGTGCCGATAGCAGAAGGTTTGTTATTACCATGGATGCCATACCCATTTTTAAAGCCGAGCCATCTAGTGCCCAAAGGATTAGCCGGACCCGGCAGGATCGGATCTCTTCCCCGGGGAAACCAAGTTGGGTGTTTTGCTTTATTGATCACCTTAAAATCCCCGACAGGAGTTTGACTAGTGCTACGCCCTATTGCTATCGGATATGCTTTTACTAAAGTTTCACTTTCATAGTATTCAAGGACAAAGGCCGGCAAATTTAAAACAATCTTGTTGGTCTCCGATCCCGTTAAAATTCTAGGCCCGGCGAATAAAAAGATAATGGCAAGAACAAAACTTGCAAACTTTTTCAACCAACCACCCCCAGGTTTTATGTCGTTTACTGCTACATATTCATAATATGTAATTCCCAGAAGTTTATGAGTTGGATTGTAAAAAACAAAGGCAATCAAACTTTTTAAAACCACCTGCACAATAGCAAAAGAAGTGTCCCCTGGCCGGCGATTTTCTTCTTGATTCTTGTCCCTGCATAACATCTCTAGTTTCTTAAGAAATTTGTAAGATTTATGGCAGTAGAATCTTAGGAACTGTATGTTATTATTACTAATAGAGATATCTCTTAAAGTTTAGGAGTGAATAGGCCTATGTATAATATTTTAGTTGTGGACGATGATAAGGAGATTGCCGGGGCGATTGAGATTTATTTAAAAAACCAAAACTACAATGTCTTTAAGGCTTATGACGGTGAGGAAGCTCTGGAGATTTTTAAAAGGGAAGAAATCCATTTAGTTCTTATGGATATTATGATGCCCAAGATGGATGGGACCCAGGCCACGATGAAGATTAGGGAAAACAGCAGTGTGCCCATCCTCTTTCTGTCAGCAAAATCCGAGGATGTGGATAAAATCCTAGGGCTTAATATCGGTGCCGATGATTATATAACTAAGCCCTTTAATCCCCTAGAACTCTTGGCTCGGGTAAATTCAAACCTTAGAAGGTGTACCAGCTACTCAAATGGCTCGGCCTTAAAAAATGATGTTATCAGAATAGGGGGAGTTGAATTAAACGATCTAACCAAAGAGGTGACCGTTGACGAAGAGCCTATAAGGACACCTCCTCTGGAATATAAAATTCTTTTCTTGCTTATGAAAAATCCAAATCGTGTTTTTTCCATTGATGAAATCTACGAAAAGGTTTGGCAGGAACCGGCTTACAATCCTGATACGGTGACGGTCCACATCCGACGAATTCGGGAAAAGATTGAAATTAATCCTAGGGAACCAAAATACTTGAAGGTGGTGTGGGGTATTGGATACAAATTTGAAGGATGATATAACAGAAGTAAAAAACAAAGGCAAAGTGAGCTTCACGTCAACGACAGCGGGAACACTGCTGATGATTCTCATATTGGCAGTAGTTTCTGTAGGAATTTATGCGCCGATTAAGGATTATGCGTTTGATTATGATATAAAAGATTATTTGGAAAGCCGGAATTTTGTTCATTTATTGGCAAACCTTACAGGGGATTTGTACCAGGCGGGGTTCTGGAAAGAGTACAGTTATAATACTAGCTTAGATAACTTGAAGAACATAAAGTATTATATGAAAAGTGAAAGTAAAGATTTGGTTTCCAGCAATGTTTCAGAAAGCTCCTTGGGAAAGCAAATCAATAACAGCCAGTTTTACCTCCGCGTAAAAATCGATGCCCAAGGTAATCCAACTGTAGTAAACGCACCGGATTGGTTTAATAAAAATTTATTTATAAGTTTTATGAATAATACTCGGGATAAATATAGAGAGGAATTCACCGATTTAGATATTATCTACACCGTTCCAAAAACTCTTAGTAGCTATGATGATATTTTGACACATTACGCTAAATCGGCAAATATTCAAGAGTATATATTGTTGATATTTATTATTGGTGGAATAAGTATATTGCTATTAACTATCTTGGCCTTTGCAATCCCTTTTGCCTCCCAAAAAAAAGCAGGTATTATAAGGGCTTTTAATAGCATATATTTGGAATTTAAATTTTTGATATGCTCCTGTTTCTTTTTAACAGGTTGTTTTATACCTGGCTCTTTAGCAAGAGTAGACGAGTATTACAACGGCTTACAGTATATAGATATTATTTACAACGCCAATTGGTATTTTTATGTGATAGGAATACCCGTGACCTTTTTGTT
>JAQWCA010000296.1 GCA_028706065.1 Tepidanaerobacteraceae bacterium | reverse complement strand
CATTAAACAGCTTGATATGAGAGCTAAAATGGGCTTAAATGTTATGGCTGTCAAACGAACTAACGAAGTAAAGGTTTCTCCTCATGCCGATTATATGATTCAAAAAGGTGATGTCTTGGTTGTAGTAGGACAAAATCGAGACATAGAAAAACTTGAAAAACACGAGTAAGAGTTTTTTTGTTAAACACTATTGGTAGTCAAGCAAGGTTAGGTGAGCGGCAATGTTGCAAGTTCTCCCCAAAAAACAACTAAAGCTAATTAGAAATTTAAAAAGGTCTAAAAATATCCGCATTAAAAACCAATGTTTTTTTGTTGAAGGTTTAAAAAACGTATCAGAGGCATTAAAATCAGACCATGAAATAAAATTTATTGTAATATCTGAAGACTTTTCTGAGCGAAATACTGATTTTCTAATGAAATTAAGTAAAAATACTCCACAGATTAGATTATATGAAGTGCCAAATGCAGAATATGATAAAATAACAGATACAGTTACACCTCAAGGTATTTTAGCTGTCATTGGTTTTAAAGATGTTAAAATTAATGACATCTTAAGAGAAAACTTTATGATGATTGCTTTAGATCGTATAAACGATCCTGGTAACATGGGAACAATAATAAGGACAGCGGATGCCGCAGGTGCCAGCGGAGTTATTATCGGGAAAGGATGTGTTGATGTATATAACCCCAAAGTAGTTCGATCTGCCATGGGTTCATTATTTCACGTGCCATTACTGTATACTGATGATATTATGGCAACCTTGAGTGAACTAAGGAAAAAAGGTAGTCGGGTTATAACAACCCATCTAAAAGCCAAAAAAATTCATTATGAGGTGGATTTTACCGATAAAATAGTAATTGTTATGGGCGATGAAGATGAAGGAGTATCCGACGAAATTGTTCATATTTCCGATGAGGTGGTTAAAATACCCATGCCTGGTGAAGCCGAGTCATTAAATGTGGCTATAGCTTTTGGTATTATGGCTTTTGAAGCAGTAAGACAGAGGATTTAAGCTAAGTTAAAGCCAAGTCGTTTTGCTTGAAAATAGTTTTATGCTGTGCTATAATAATTTTACACCTTATCGGAAAGGGCGTGGTCTAATGCTGACCGCCGACTTTTTTTGGAATATATTTGAGGTTACCGGATCTATAACGGCTTATCTTATTTATAAAGAATTGATACTATATTAAAAGGCCATGAAGGAGAGAGTAAGCAGAAAAACCTTTCAGGGAAAGAGGGTCATTGACTGTGAGCCCTCTTAAGTAGATGCTGCTGAAGTTCACTCTGGAGTTGGGGGGTTGAAAACCAGTAGGCCTCCACGGCTTTCTCCGTTAAAGAATCTTTGAGAGTTTGTATTTCAAACTAAAAAAGGGTGGTACCACGGAAGGAAACTTTCGTCCCTAGCGGGATGGAAGTTTTTTTATTTATTTACACAGGAGGTTAAAAATTTGAAAGAAGAACTAATGAGATTGAAAGATAAGACAATAGAAGTTTTATCAAACTCTAAAAACATTGATCAGTTAAATGACTTAAAAGTAAAGGTGCTAGGGAAAAAAGGTGAACTTACCCATATACTTCGAGGAATGTCTAGATTGGTGCCTGAAGAAAGACCGATTCTTGGGAAAATGGCTAATGAAGTAAAGGAAAGCCTTGAACAGAAGTTCTCGGAAAAAGCACAAGTTTTAAAGGAAGCTTTGAAAGAGAGAAAAATGGCTGAAGAGTATATAGATGTTACTATCCCATCGATGGTAAACTTGGGAAATAAACATCCTCTTACTTTAGTTTTGGATGAGATCAGGGATATATTTACAGGCCTTGGATATCAAGTGATGGAGGGACCGGAAATTGAATTAGATTATTACAACTTTGAGGCTTTAAATACGCCCAAAGATCATCCGGCTCGGGATGTCCAAGATACGTTTTACATTACCGAAGAAATACTTCTTAGAACCCAGACATCGCCTGTACAAGTAAGAACCATGGAAAGACAACAGCCTCCCCTGAAAATAATTGCTCCAGGAAGGGTTTTCAGATCCGATGCTGTGGATGCTACTCACTCACCCATGTTCCATCAGGTAGAAGGCCTTGCCATAGGTGAAGGTTTTACCATGGGGGACCTTAAAGGGACTCTAGTTGCCTTTATAAAGGAAATGTTCGGGGACGACCGAAAATCCCGATTTCGACCTCATTTTTTTCCTTTTACAGAGCCTAGTGCCGAAGTGGACATATCGTGTATAGCCTGCCATGGTGAAGGTTGTCGTATATGCTCTTACACCGGTTGGTTGGAAATATTGGGCTGTGGTATGGTACACCCCAATGTTCTAAAAAATGTGGGACATGATCCGGAAAAAATCAATGGCTTTGCCTTTGGAATGGGTGTGGAAAGAATAGCCATGCTAAAATACGGTATAAATGACTTGAGACTTTTTTACGAAAATGATCTGCGATTTTTAAGGCAGTTTTAAGAGGAGGACATGATATGTTGGTACCAATTAGCTGGTTAAAAGAATTTGTTGATGCAACTTGTAATTCTAAAGAACTTGCCGAGAGGCTTACTATGTCAGGTTCAAATGTTGAAGGGATTGAACACTGGGGAAAAGATATCAAGAATATAGTTATCGGTGAAATAGAAAAGATAGAAAAACATCCAGATGCAGATAAATTAATAGTTGTTTATGTAAATACTGGGAATGAAAAACTTCAGATTGTGACGGGGGCTAACAACATCAAAGAAGGGAACAAGGTTCCTGTAGCACTACATGGTTCTACCATCATCGGTGGGAAAAAAATCCGAGCTTCCAAGCTTCGGGGGGTGGAATCGGCAGGAATGTTATGCTCGGCGGAAGAGTTGGGGCTAGATGACCACGGACTTCCACAAGAGATACAGGACGGGATTTTAATTCTGCCTAATGATGTACCACTGGGTGTTGATTTTAAGAAATATTTGAACCTT
>JAQWCA010000295.1 GCA_028706065.1 Tepidanaerobacteraceae bacterium | reverse complement strand
TAACTTGAATTTGAGGCACTCCACGAGGAGCCGGTGGAATACCGGTAAGTTGAAATCTGCCTAAAGTTATATTATCGGCAGCCATAGGACGTTCACCCTGAAGGACATGAATATCCACAGCTGTTTGACCATCTGCCGCTGTAGAAAAGATCTGACTTTTAGAAGTAGGGATAGTAGTATTTCGCTCAATAAGTTTAGTACAGACTCCGCCTAATGTCTCTATACCTAAAGATAATGGTGTAACATCAAGCAGTACTACATCATGTACTTCTCCGGCTAAAACTCCAGCCTGGATAGCTGCACCAAGAGCAACAACTTCGTCGGGATTTACACCCTTATGGGGTTCTTTGCCGATAAATTTCTTAATGGCTTCCTGTACTGCAGGGATACGAGTTGAGCCTCCTACAAGGATAACCTTGTCGATATCCTGGGGCTTAAGATTTGCATCAGAGAGTGCCCTTTCTGTAGGTCCCATGGTAGCCTCTACCAAATCCCTGGTCAGCTCTTCGAATTTGGCTCTGGTTAAGGCTATGTCAAGATGTTTTGGCCCACTTGCATCAGCGGTTATAAAAGGCAGGTTTATATTTGTGGTTACCATGCTGGACAGTTCTACCTTGGCCTTTTCCGCAGCCTCTCTTAATCTTTGAAGTGCCATCCTGTCTTTTCGAAGATCAATTCCATTTTCTCTTTGAAACTCTCCGGCAACATAATCAACTATGCGCTGGTCAAAATCATCACCGCCAAGTCGATTGTTACCACTTGTTGCTTTTACTTCAAAAACCCCATCACCCAATTCAAGAATGGATACATCAAAGGTTCCCCCACCTAAGTCAAATACCAAAATAGTATCATCTTCACCCTTGTCAAGACCATAAGCCAATGCTGATGCTGTTGGCTCATTTATAATTCTAAGCACTTCAAGACCGGCTATAGTTCCCGCATCTTTTGTAGCTTGTCGCTGACTGTCAGAGAAATATGCAGGCACTGTAATAACTGCTTTTGTTATTTTTTCACCAAGGAAACTCTCAGCATCCTGCTTTAGTTTCTGTAAAACCATTGAAGATATTTCCTGGGGTGTGAATGTCTTACCATCAATGTTGTCTTTGTGGTCGGTACCCATATACCTCTTTATGGACTGAACAGTCCTTTCAGGGTTGGTCACTGCCTGCCGTTTTGCTAATTGACCTACCAATCGTTCCCCCTCTTTGGTAAAAGCAACCACCGAAGGAGTAAGTCTAGACCCCTCTGCATTATTTATTATTGCCGGCTGACCTCCCTCCATATATGAAACCACAGAATTTGTTGTACCAAGGTCAATACCTATTACTTTACTCATGAAATATCACCTCTATAAATTTTTTACTACTTTAACCATACTTGGTCTAATAACTTTAGAATGATACATATAACCTTTTAGCATTACCTCTGATATAATATTATCTTGATATTCTTCACTCTCTACCATCATCACTGCATCATGATAACTTGGATCAAAAGGTTTTCCCATAGCTTCAATCTCTTTTATTTCATATTTCTCCATAACCTTTTTAAGCTGTTGGTAAATTAATTCTACTCCTTTATAAAGGGATCCATCCTTTTCTTCCATAGAATCTAAAGCTCTTTCTAAATTGTCTATCACAGGTAGTATATCTTTAATTAACTGTTCTCCGGCATAAAGGTGAATCTCCTGAATATCCCTCTGCACTCGTTTCCTGTAATTATCAAAATCAGCTTGTACCCTGAGCCATCGATTTTTATATTCATCAATTTCTTTTTGCTTTTCTTCAATTATTTTTTGTAATTCATCAGTTTCTTTTTGATTATCATCCACGACTTGTTCCTGTTTGCATAGGCACTCCTCATTCTTCGATTCTTCACTATTAGTAGTATCATTTTGCTCGTGAAAAACATTATCCTCCTCCTGATGGCACTGATTAACATCTTCACCAGACTTTATAGTCAACAGCTCATATCCCCTTTCAATTTAAAATGCCATTTCTGTCATACTCATCGACGAATCTTGACCGGTTTTTTGACTGGAAGATATATCGTCACGTTTTTTTATTATGGTATTGATCCTTAATATAGCTTCAGATACTTCTCCAGCAGCTTTTAGTGCATATAATTTCACCTGAGCCGGATCTAATACCCCCAATTCTATCATATCTGCAAGTTCCCCATTATCACAGTTTATACCGATGGAATCACTGTTTTTTTCGGCTTGAGTGAATATAACCTCTTCGACTTTTTCCAAAGGGTTGTGCCCGGAGTTGTAAACAATCTGGGCCAAAGGCCTTTTTAAAGCTGAAATGACGCAATCTATACCATATGCCGCCATACCCTTGGTTTTATTTCTCTCATTTTCCAGTTCTCGCGACATAGCTATTTCAATAGCACCACCGCCGGGAATCATGCCATATAGGACCGCAGCTTGAAGAGATGAAGCAGCATCTCTTGCTATACGTTCCCGTTCATCTACTATTTCCTCAGTAGCCGCACCCACCAAAACGGTCGCCATTGGAGCACCCTTACCACCGACAATGCGTAGCTGTTTAAGCTTTTCATCTTCGTAAACTCTGTCAGCATAACCAATATAGTCTTTAATTTCTTCCAAGGATTTTTTAAGCCCCGACCTTTTCATTATCCAAGCTCCAGTATGTTCAGAAACCTTCTCAATATCCTTGCGAGACACTCTTTCCAATGTAATGATACCTGCATCAGTGAGTATTTCCTCAGCTTCATCACTGACACTTTTATCAACCAAGACCAAATTTACTTTTAAATCAACTATTTTTTTGAGATTTTGTTTAAATTCTTCTTTTTTCTCAAGATAACGAGCAAAGCCCGCTTCGGTTCTCAAAGCCTCAGCAGCCATTTCTTCGGGTTCCAAAGCATCATCTATAACTAAAACCTTAGCATTGGAAAGCTCTTGCGGCATTTGATTGTTTATCTTCTCTTTATCT
>JAQWCA010000035.1 GCA_028706065.1 Tepidanaerobacteraceae bacterium | reverse complement strand
CGAAGAAGGTCATGAGATAGGGAATCACTCCGCAACTCACCCCAATATGGGTGGCCTTTCAAAGACCGAAATTATCAAAGAGATGACAGATACACACAATAAAATTAAAGAGCTTACCCGCCAAAATGCTACGTTATTCCGACCACCTTTTGGAGACTATAGTAACACCCTTATAACCACCTGTAATGAATTAGGCTATCATGTTATCCAGTGGGATGTTGATTCCTTAGACTGGAAAGATCTGAGTGCAAGTGCTATTTACGATAGGGTTATAGAACAGATAAAACCCGGGTCAATAGTGCTATTTCATAATAACGGAAAATACACCGGGGAAGCTTTGGAGCCTATTATAAAGGAACTAAACAATCAGGGCTACAAGATTGTACCCATTTCAGAGCTTTTAATAAAAGGGGACTACTATATAGACAAGTCCAATGGAGAGATGAGGAAGGGTAAGTATTGACGAGCACTCCAGTAAAATCTATAATATTAGTATGAATGAAAAAGTCAAGGTTTCTTGACTTTTTTTATAGGGGGGGTCAAGACATGCAAGATATAAAGATATTGGTAGTTGATGATGAAAAGCGTATAGTTGACTTGGTAAGGATATATCTTGAGAGGGAAGGGTTTTTGATCGATGGTGCGTATAATGGGCAGCAAGCTTTAGACATGATATCGAAATCGGCATATGACTTGATTATTCTTGACTTGATGCTCCCGGTTTTAGATGGCTTAACGGTATGCAAAGAAATTAGAAAAAAATATGATACACCGGTGATAATGCTTACAGCCCGAGGTGAAGAGTTCGATAAAGTTCTGGGGTTTGAGTTGGGGGCAGATGATTATGTGGTAAAACCCTTTAGTCCTAGGGAATTGACTGCCAGAGCGAAAGCGCTTTTAAGGCGTACGCAATCAAAAAAAGATAGCCAAAACGAAACATTGACTTTTCCTAATCTGGTTATAGATCCAGACGCCAGAGTTGTAAAGGTCCAAGGAAAAGAAGTATCACTGACACCTAAAGAATTTGACCTGCTGCATTTTCTGGCAAAAAATAGGGATCGGGTATTTAATAGGGAAAAATTATTAGAAGAAGTCTGGGGATATGACTTTTATGGAAGTCTTAGAACTGTGGATACCCATGTTAAGCAGCTTCGGGAAAAACTAGGCAGGAGTAGCGCTGCTTCGTATATTAATACAATTTGGGGTATCGGTTACAAATTTGAGGTGGGAAAGTGAATCCTAAGAGAAGTATTATAACAAAGTTATGGCTTTATATGACGGTTTTGGCTATTGTTACACTTTTGTTCTCAGGTCTGGTATTATCCAGTATATTTGAGGACTTTTATTTTAATATGCGCAAAAATGAGATGATAAATGAAGGCCAGCAGTTGATATCCTTGATTTTAGGCGGTGCAAATCCAATGGAACTGCTTGATGTAAGCAAATTTATAAACGCTCATGCAGTTTTGGTAGATCGTCGGGGGTTGATTCAAGTGAGCTCAAATCTTTTAGAATACAACGGAATGGCAATTGAAGGAAAGGAATTAGCCAAGGTTCTAAAGGGTGACATAGTAGTACACAAAGGTTACATACCTCAGTTCAATTCACCGATGCTTACAGTGGCACTGCCCATAAAATCTGAGATTGGAGTTATCGGTGGCCTTATTTTGTACTCGCCTATGTCCTCCATTGAAAATACAGTATGGCAAATAAGACGTTTGATTTTATTGGCTGCGGCTGTCGCTATTTTAATATCCACGGGTTTGAGTTTTATATTGTCAAAAACAGTATCAAAACCTCTTGTGCAGATGAAAGAGGTTGCCCAGGAAATGGCAAAGGGTGAATTTAAGAACAAGGTTGATGTAGATACTGCCGATGAGATAGGAACTTTGGCTAAAACTATGAATTATTTATCTGATGCTCTTAATAAAAATATTAATGCACTTGATCAGGAGAAAAAGCAACTTCAAAATGTGCTTTTAAGTATGACTGACGGGGTTGTTACCTTTGATGCTAAAGGACAGGTTATTATGGCAAATTCCCAAGCAATTAATATTATGCTAGAAAATGGGGGGAAAAGTGATGAGATATCTTTTAATATATTAAAACCTTTGGTCGAACAAGTTAAAGAAAGCGGAGAATATATGATTAAAGAGATAAAAATTAGTGGAAGAGTTATTAGTGTGAGAATGGCTCCGCTTATTTATGAGGATGCAAAACTTTGGGGGATCTTGGCTGTGCTACAGGATGTGACTCAAGAACGAAAAATGGAGAATATGAGAAGAGAATTTTTAGGTGATGTTTCTCATGAGCTTCGGACACCTTTAACATATTTACAGGGCTACACTGAGGCACTTTTAGATGATATAGTTGAAAGTCGAGAGGAACGGGATAAATATCTGAGAATTATTCTAGAAGAGACTCTTAGGCTGCGTCGATTGGTGGATGAATTATTAGAGCTTTCTCATATTGAGGCAGGCCACCTAAATTTGAAAAAAGATCAAGTGTCGGTAACAAGTCTTGTAAAAAGGGTTGCCAAGAAAGTTTCACCTATTTTAAAAAGCAGAAATATAGACTTGATATTAGAGGTAGAAGATACACCACCGATTATTGCCGATGAAGATCGGATCGAACAGGTATTAATTAATCTCGTTGATAATGCCATCAGATATTCTGTTGACGACAGTCAAATCAGAGTAAAAGCTCGATCGTTTGATGATGGTATAGTTGTTTCTATAAAAGACAGCGGTCATGGAATACCGGAAGATGAGATCCCCTTTATTTGGGAAAGATTTTATAAAGTGGACAAGGCTAGAACCAGGCAAAAAGGTGGTACTGGTTTAGGACTTGCCATCGTCAAAAAGATTATAGAAGTGCACGGAGGTAAGGTGTGGGCCAAGAATAGTTCTGAAGGTGGGACAACTTTCTTCTTTTTCTTGCCGAAGGGGTTATAGTATAGATCTATAGTGAAAACAAAGGTGTGACCCATAACAAAAAAGTCTTCCCAATATAATGATATGGGAGGACTTTTTCATTTCCCAGGAAATCACAAATTATTAATTACTTGTTTTACTGAGTAATATGGCAGGTTATGAGCTTCTGCTACTGCCGCATTGGTGATACTTCCGTTTATTATATTCACACCTTTTGCCAAAGCTTTATCATCTAAAACCGCCTGTTTCCAGCCTTTTTTTGCCATTTCCAACATATATGGCAGGGTGGCATTGGTCAGAGCTAGGGTAGAAGTGCGAGGTACCGCTCCAGGGATATTTGAAACGGCATAATGAGTTACCCCATGTTTTATAAAAATCGGATCAGCATGTGTAGTGGCCTGCTCAATAGTTTCAACACAACCACCCTGATCGATGGCTACATCGACGATGACACTGCCTGGCTGCATTTTTTTAACCATTTCCTCGGTAATTACCTTCGGAGTTTTACCTCCCGGGATAAGTACAGCACCCACTACCAAATCTGCATACTTGGTAGCTTTGGAAAGGTTGAAACGGTTGGAATACAAGGTTTCTATTCTTCCCATAAAAATATCTTCAAGATAACGAAGTCTATCTACATTTATGTCAACGACCGTGACCCGAGCACCAAGGCCCATTGCACTTCTTATGGCCCCTGTTCCAACAGTGCCCGCCCCTACTACTACTACAGATGCCGGGGTAACGCCTGGTACACCTTCCAGTAATATTCCTTTACCCCCACGGGTTTTTTCAAGATAAATTGCTCCTTCTTGAATAGCCATACGGCCAGCCACTTCACTCATAGGAGTAAGAAGAGGCAGACTCCGATCATGACGTTGAACAGTTTCATAAGCTATAGCGGTAATTCCGGAATCCATGAGAGTCTTGGTGAGATTTATATCTGCTGCCAAGTGAAGATAAGCGAAAAATACCAAGTCCGGTCTTAAATACTTGTATTCAGATTTATGAGGTTCTTTGACTTTAACCATCATTTCGCTATTTTTCCATACATCAGAGGCATTATTGATAATTTCTGCTCCTGCGGCTTTGTAGCTTTGGTTAGAAAAACCGGCTCCTTCTCCGGCCCCTTTTTCGATGAGAATACTGTGCCCACAAGCAGTAAGTGTATCTACACCTGCGGGTGTGATGGCTACACGGTTTTCCTGTTCTTTTAATTCCTTGACAACACCAACAATCATTACTTTGCCTCCTTAAGAAGTATTTATAAGTTGTTATTCAGAATGAATATATTCAAAAGTATATCAAAAAAGCAGTTATTAAACCAGTAAAATTTTTTATAAAAGGAAAATCAGTAAGAGATGTAGAATTATTGATATGAATCTTATGCAATATTTTGAGAACGGTTAGGCATAATAAACTTGATTTATATAAGCCCACATTAAAAAAAAGGCAGGATAATCCTGCCAAGGGGGGCTTTAGTTAAACTATAAAAAGGGAGATTTAAGCTTTTTGCAACTATCAACTGTATTATATCGTCGAATTTTGGTGAAAGTTTGGTTGAAATGTGATGATTTTGTGATATTGGAAATTTAGAGGAAACTTCGTTGATATTTTGATATAATCTTCTACATTGGGAGGGAAGAAACAGAAATGGAAGATAAAATCGATGATGGAAAAGATATATGTGAAGTGTTTTGCATTGAAAAAGAAAAGGTAAGGCGACTAATGAATACAATACCGGATATGTTAGGTCTGGCAGAACTTTTCAAGGTTTTAGCTGATGAAACCAGAGTAAAAATTGTTTATCTGCTGTCCAAAGATGAATTATGTGTATGTGACATAGCAACCCTTTTGAATTCTACCGTTTCTAATGTATCTCATCATTTAAGAGTGCTTAGGACTGCGCATCTTGTAAGGTTTCGTCGAGAAGGTAAACAGGTATTTTATATCCTTGATGACGATCATGTAGTTCACATTATAAAAGAGGGATTTGATCATGTGAATCATATTCATCAAAGTCGGTGACAACCCCCCGTTCTGTTGTTATAATATATGTGGGAGGGGTTTTTTGTGTTTAACCCAGAAATAGTAGAAAGCTTTCCGGAAAAACCCGGTGTATATATAATGAAAGATAAAAAAGCTAGAGTTATCTATGTAGGAAAGGCAGTATCCCTTAAAAACAGGGTAAGATCATATTTTCAGTCCTCAAAAAACCTTCCGGTAAAAGTTGTTTCGATGGTTTCAAAGATTGAAAACATCGAATATATAGTAACTGATTCTGAGGTGGAAGCACTTATACTTGAGTGTAATCTTATCAAATTTCATCGACCGAAATACAACATTTTGCTGAGGGATGATAAGCAGTATCCCTATATTAGAATTACATTAAATCAACCTTTTCCTCGCCTTGAAGTTGTCCGAAAGGTAAAAAAAGACGGAGCTAGGTATTTTGGCCCTTATGCTAATGCAGGTGCTATGAGGGAGGCAATAGATGTAATAAATAAGATTTTTCCAATCAGAAACTGTAAAAAGGATTTAAGCCAATTACCCCTTAAAGAAAGGCCATGTCTTAATTATCATATTGAGCGGTGTCTGGCGCCCTGTCAGGGCTTTGTGAAAGAGGAAGAGTACATTGAAATAATTAAAAATATAATAATGTTCTTAGAGGGAAAACAAGAAACCTTGGTAAAACAATTAAAGGATAAAATGCAAAAAAACGCCGAGAACTTGGATTTTGAAAAGGCGGCGGCACTTAGAAATCAGATTATAGCATTGGAGAAGGTATTGGAAAAGCAGAAGATTGTATCCACTCATATAGTAGACCAAGATATCATTGCCATGGCGAGGGGAATGAATACAGTATGTGTGCAGGTGTTTTTTGTGCGAGGAGGTAAGCTTGTTGAACGAGAACCTTTTATTTTGCGCAATACCGGCGATGTAGAACGAAGGGAAATCCTTACCTCTTTTGTAAAACAGTTTTATAGCAATGCTGATTTTTTTCCGAAAGAAATCATAATTGATGAAGATATAGATGACAAAGAAACGATTATAGAATGGCTCAGTCGTAAAAAAGGCTCAAAAGTTAATGTCATTATTCCGAAACGGGGAGAAAAAAAGAAACTGGGAGAAATGGTGGCCCAAAATGCCCGAGCTTATCTGAAACAGGTAGAAAGTGGAGAAGAACGTGCGAAACTGAAAAACTATCGAGCCCTTGAGGAATTGAAACAATATTTAAACTTGGAAGATGTTCCCCACCGTATTGAGGCTTTCGATATTTCAAACACTCAAGGCACTGAATCAGTGGCATCGATGGTGGTCTTCGAAGAGGCAATGCCTAAAAAGGACGATTACCGGAAATTCAAAATAAGGACCGTTGAAGGGCCTAATGATTTTGAAAGCATAAAGGAAGCTGTACACCGTCGGTTTAGACGAGCTCTTTCAGGAGATGTAAAGTTTGAGAACCTACCTGACCTTCTCATTATTGACGGAGGTAAAGGTCAACTAAAGTATGCTAGGGAATCTCTAAAGGAATTAGATCTTGATCGCATACCAACCATCGCTTTGGCTGAAGAATTTGAGCATATTTTTATGGAAGGAATGGATGATCCTATAGTATTACCCGAAGATTCGGAGGCTCTTTACCTCGTTCAGAGGGTAAGAGATGAAGCACATCGTTTTGCACTTAGCTTTCACCGAACACTAAGAAGGAAGAAAAATCTCCACTCAGTTTTGGAGGATATTCCAGGTGTAGGGAAAGTGCGTCGATTGGCTTTGTTAAAATCTTTAGGAGGTCTTGAAGGCATTAAGCGGGCTTCCGTTGAAGAGCTGACAGCTGTCACGGGTATGAATAAGAAAGCAGCTGAGGCAGTATATAAATACTTTAATTCCGTCCAAAAATAAAAAAGCCTCGATCTATGCATTGTAGATGTGATAATGCTCACAACATCTCAAAAAAAGCAGGAAAGTTCCTGCTTTTTTTTCATAGATATTTATAAGGGAGGTTGGTAAGTGGTGAAAAAACATCATTATTTTATTTTTAGTCTTGTCTTAATTATTGTAGCACTAGTCGTCTTTTCAAAACTGTGCACTATTACTATAAAACATCTGGATAATTTAGGTTCGGTAAAAATAAGCGTTAACTTTTTAATATCTATGAAACAGGATAATCTTGATAGCAAAATTCGATTAATCTCTGAAAGGCCTGGTACTAGCATAATAAAAACTAGTCGCTGGGTTAATGACAAAACCTTGGAAATATTCGCTATAGAAAAAGGGTCGCCTAAGGGGTTACTTACAAAACTATATATCGGTCCCTTAAGAACACATATTCCCGGAGTGTACAAAAGCGTTAAAACTAGTTACAGGGCTAGTGTGAAGCCTTTTTTGACGGGAGTTTCCCCGATCGTACCTAGCACAGGCCCCATAACACTTGACTTTAGCACCCCTGTAAAAAAGTCGACTTTAAAGAAAGAAATTGTTATTGATTTTGAGTATGATTTAAAACCTGGTTACATGGTTTCTGATAATGGAAGGCTATTTAAAGATTGCAGTCATTGGGAGATAATACCAAAACAAAGATTGAAAGCAGGTAATAAGTATGAAATAAAAATGGAGGGGGATTTAAAACTTCACCGCTTATTTAAGGTGGCAGATATCCCGAGTGTAACCTCTACCAGCCCCATTGACGGTGAGACAGATGTCAAACTTTATTCTTCTGTTGTTGTAAATTTTGACGAAGAAATGACGGAAGTAAATATACAAGTTGATGACATGTTAGGAGATATAGAAGTTGCGGGAAAAATTGCCACCTTTAAACCACATACTGTATTTATCCCAGGTAAAACATACAATGTAAAAGTAAAGGGTGTATCGATATTTGGAGAAGAAACAGAGACATACAGTTTTAATTTTACACCAATTGATATGCAAGACAAGTGGTGGGTTGAAATAAATCTCAGACCAGTTCAAAAGGTTTGCGTTTATAAGGGTGAAAAGGTAGTAAGGTCCATGGTGGCTTCCGGAGGTCTCGAAGATTCTGAGAATAGAACTCCACGGGGATTTTTTACTATAAAGGATCGAGGAGAGTATTTTTGGACAGAAAGAATTCAGGAAGGTGGGCTATACTGGGTGAGAATTACAGGCAATTACTTGATTCACTCAATTCCCCGAGACAAAGATAATAAAATCATAGAGGAGGAGCTTAAAAAACTTGGTATTCCTGCCAGCCATGGGTGTATAAGGTTAAAAGACAATTACGCTAAATGGTTTTATGAGACTGTTCCATCGGGAACACTGGTAATAATTCACGACTGATAAAGGAGGGGAGGGTTATCCGCTGACATGAACTATGTATTTTCTTTTTTTATTTTAGGAGGAATCCTTGCTGCTGCTGTGAATGGGAGGATTGATGTGATTACAACTGCTGCCATGACTTCAGCCGGCAGTGCCGTAGAGAGAGCAATAACCCTTATAGGCATTGTGAGCCTATGGCTTGGGATAGCTCGGGTGGCAGAAAAGTCGGGTCTTATAGATACTCTCAGCTGGGTCATAGCGCCATTTTTCCGCTGGCTTTTTCCATCTATTCCAAAAGGTAACCCGGCATTGGGCTCTATACTGATGAATTTGAGCGCAAATATGTTGGGATTTGGCAATGCGGCAACCCCTTTTGGTCTAAAAGCCATGCAGGAATTGCAAAAAATAAATAAAGACCCGGATACTGCTTCAGAGGCTATGTGTACCTTTTTAGCTATAAACACATCCAGTGTTACGTTAGTTCCTGCCACATTGATAGCACTGAGAGCATCTGCCGGTTCTAAGAACCCTTCAGAAGTAATGGGAGCAGTAATACTTGCCACAACCTGCTCGACTTTGGTGGCTATTATTGGAGATTTAGTGATGAGAACGATAAATAGGAAGGGGAAGTCAAAGTGACAGCTGAGATGTTGGGAGAAAGTTTTTCGTGGTTTATACCCGGATTAATTTTTATAGTTTTTTTTCATGGACACATAAAAAAGGTAAGGGTATTTGAGGTTTTTGTAGAGGGGGCTCAGGAAGGATTTTTAATGGCTGTAAAACTCATACCTTATCTAATTGGCATATATGTAGCTGTAGGCATATTTAGAGAGTCCGGTGCAGTTGGGATTCTTGTAAAAATTTTATCCCCGATTCTAAAGGTTATTAAAGCCCCTTCTGATGCTCTATTTCTGTCCATTGTCAGAAGTCTTTCGGGACCGGCAGCTCTAAGTATGACCATGGAGATTTTTGATATGCACGGTCCCGACTCTTTTATTGGAAGACTTGCATCTACCATGTTAGGCTCCAGTGACACTACTTTTTATGTTATAGCGGTTTATTTTGGTTCAGTGGGAATACGAAAAACACGTTATGCCATTCCCATTGGAATTCTGGCTGACTTTACCAGTTTTGTGGCCTCAGTTTATATAGTAAGAAAGGTGTTTTTATAACAAAATAACCTACATATAGTAATTAAATACCATATAAAAGTGAGCAGTAGTTAGAACTTACCAGGAACATCTCTGATCGTCTGAGTGTCACTTAAGCCAAATACCTGCACTTATAGCCCCAATAAATTGCTTGTTTTTAAAAATTGGAGTTGCAACATTAATTGTGGGTTTTCCTGTGAGAGCAGATATATACATTTTTGATGTATAATCTTGACCTGCTTTAGCAGCTTTAAACCAATCTCTAAACGAAAAATCCGTTACTTCAGAGGGATTAGAATTTGCAATGCTTTTCCCGTTTTCATTGACGGTTATTATACCGGTAAAATTCGGGTAATCATTTTGTAGGGTATTAAATATATTAAGATGTGTTTCTTTTTTCATTGAAAGGAGTTCCTTGGATTTGACATAGTTTTTAAGGAGGTTTAAGGCTTTTGATTTTATTTCGGTTGATACATCATATTTGCTATTATTTGAAACTTTTTCTACATAACTATATATTTCTGTTGAAACTTTCATTAGTTTTTCAGTAGTGTTATTTATATTATTCATCACCGCTGCTTGCTCTTCGGAGGTAGCGGCAGTTTCCTGGAAAGCGGCCGCTATATTATGGCTTAAGGAAGAAAAATCTGTAATTAAATCTTTAATTTTAACTGCGGCAGAGGCCTCCTCGTTTGAGAGCTCATTGATATGATTCATGGATTTTAAGGTGTTTTCAACAATCTGTGAAGTTGCCTGAAGAGATTGTTTCGTTATATTTGCCTGCACAGCTTCTCTTTTAACTTTGTCAGAGTTAGAGACTATTTCTTCAGATAGCTTAATTATCTTATCGCTAATATCCCTTATATTTCCTTTGATTTGACTTGCGGCATCTTGAGCACTTATAGAAAGCTTTCTTATTTCGTCGGCAACAACGGCAAACTGTTTTCCCCCATCACCGGCTCGGGCAGCTTCAATGGCAGCATTTAAGGAAAGAAGGTTTGTTTGTTGGGCAATACTTTCAACAGAGGTAATAATTCCCCCAATTGTATCTGCTTCTTGTTTCAAGGCTTGTACTCGTTCTGCAGTGATGCTATTTTCTTTTGAAGTAGTGTCAATAGAATGAATAAGTTTTTCAATCATATTAAAAGTTTCATCGAGAGATTTTTGAACGGTAATATTTCCTGAAACAACCTTTGATGTTTCCGAGGCAATAAGATTGGAATGCTCACTTAATTTTGCTATCTCATTAACCGCAGCATTGCTTGCCTCTACATGCTTTCCTGCTCTATCTGCTATATCATTAATCGTTTCGGCGATTTCTTGTGAAGATTTAGTAGATTCATCGGTTTCAGCAGAAAATTTTTTACACAACTCTCTTAGTTGCTCAGATGCGATGGAAAGCTCTCCAACAAGGTGTCTCGTATTTTGGGTGACAGTGTGAATTTCCAAACAGATGTCACCCAAATTGCCATTGGTTATGTCATCAAAGTTTTGACCTAAAAGGCCTTCATTGAACTTTTTCAAACGGCTTAGTATCTCATTGATTTTTCTATTTTCTTGTTTTCTTTGAAATAGATTTAATGTATTACAAAAGATGATAACTGCTAAAATCAGTACTGCATATGTTGTTTTGAATAGAGTAAGCCATCTCAGTATTAAAAGCGAAATACCAAATATGAAGAGGTTACTTATTAAAACAAACATATTTTCCCACAAAACCAAATGGATGCCAAATGCGTGTCCTTACAGCAGATGAATCATTCTGTAAGAGTGCTCACTGGCCGTCCGTATGTTACTGTGGTTCCTCCTTTCAATAATAAAGCATTATTATAGAATATAAGCTTTGGTTGAATAGTTTCAGTTAAACAAATGATTTTATTACTTAATGATGGAGTTAACGGCATTTAAAGTGATCTCAATATCCTCCTCTTTTATCCAGTAATGAGTTACAAATCTAATTGTCGATGCGCTCCCTCCATTTATTTTTATTCCCTTGTCATAAAGTCTTTGGGAAAACTCCGTACCGGTCATTTTAAGACCGCTGATATCACATATAATGATATTTGTTTGAACCGTATCCATGTCAACTTTTATACCGGCAATCCGATTTAGTCCTTTCGCCAGAAGCTGGGCATGATAATGGTCGTCTTGAAGTCTTAGAGTCATTTTTTCAAGTGATACGATACCGGCAGCCGCCAGAAAACCTGCTTGACGCATTCCGCCACCTAGCATTTTCCTGTATTTACGGGCCTTTTGAATGAATTCATTACTTCCAACTACCATAGAACCTACAGGAGCACACAGGCCCTTTGATAAACAGAACATTACAGAATCAGTATATTGTGCTATTTCTTTAACTGGTAATTTTAAATACGTAGCTGCATTAAAAACTCTGGCTCCATCCATGTGTACGGGTATGTTATGTTTTTTGGCGACTTCATAAGTTTTTTTAAGTATATCCATGGGTATAACGGTTCCACCGGCACGATTATGGGTATTTTCCAAACAAATAAGCCCGGTTTTCGGCTGGTGTATATCTTCTTCTCGGATAGCTGCCTCGATGTCTTCTGGTGCCATAACGCCTTTATTGCCATGGAGAAGTTTCGCTTGGACTCCGGATAGGCGACCAATCCCCCCAACTTCATAGGTTATAATATGACATTTTTCTTCGAGGATAATCTCTTCCCCAGGCTGTGTATGAGTCATTACGCAGATCTGATTTCCTTGGGTACCGCTGGGGACAAACATTCCCGCTTGTTTACCGAGCATTTCTGCTGCCATTTCTTCCAAGCGATTTATAGTGGGGTCTTCATTGTATACATCATCACCTACTTGGGCATGATATATTGAGTCGCGCATTTCCTTTGTAGGTTGTGTTACAGTGTCACTTCTCAAATCAATGTAGTGCATAAGCTTAAGTATCTCCTCTCAAATAATTAATTTATTAAATATTAATTCTCCACATAATCAAAAAACCTGTTTATAAAAAAAAATCGAAAAAATTAAAAGGTTATTTTTGGTTTTATGACGAATATATAACTTAGCGTAAAAA
>JAQWCA010000294.1 GCA_028706065.1 Tepidanaerobacteraceae bacterium | reverse complement strand
TCTCGTAACAAAGTTTCTCGCTCAAAGCACTATCCGGTATCAATGCCTGTCGTATTCTTTCAACCTGTAGATTTTTATTTAGTTTATCTAATATTTCTTCTTCGGTAACTTTGGGTTCAGACAACTGTCGCTGGGTATGTGAAGTCAAATAAGCCACGGTATTGAATCCTACAATTTCCCCGGTATCCAAAGCTATCTCCACTTTCATAAAATCAGGATATAACAACACTTCTTGAGCCTTTGGAACAAAAGTTACCGTTACTGTATTGTTTTCCCTAAGTGACCCAGTGGGTTCCATGTCTTTGTAACCCATAGATTCCAGGAAGGAACTGGCTTTGTCCAGTGCTTGCTTTATTGCAATTTTGGAATTTTCTATACTCCTAGTATTTAAAAACCATATGACATGGCCGCCTACTTCACTCACATCCATAATAATGTCTGGGATATTGTTCCCAGATCGAGTTAACTCAATGGTATATGCAGGGATATTCCCCTTTGATTTCCTAGCTACATCCGCTTTAAAATCTCCATTTGTTACTTTGCTTACAAAATCCTCAGCTACTTTTATAGCTTCACTTTCATTAATGCGTTTCCCTGTTACAGCTTGAGGTTTGATTTTTTCAACATGGTCTGAAAAAGGCCCATCATAAGTAATTGTAGGCGATTTATCTTTAAGCTTTCGATCTATTGTTTCAAAACCATCAGCCACACCTTTGACTTCCTTTACAGTTAAAAAACCTTTTGTTTTGTTTCCCCAATTTATTTTCCCCGCCGAAACTTCACTCTGTAAACGCCGAAGATCCTGATTTAAATTCTGAATATTTTTTCTAAATTGTCCCATATTAGCCCAATCTTTTTCTGAAATATCTTGTTTTTTTACTAATTTATCAGCAATGCTATATGAAAAGTCACCTAATTGAGCAAAAAACTTTTGCATATTTGTCATGTCTCGGTTTCCCAACGGCATTGTTGAAATACTAGCCCTAGCACCCTCGGCTTGGTGCCAGATCGTAGTCAGCATCATTATTCTCTGTTCATTAGAAGATGTGACTTCACTTTTTGAAATTAATAGGTTTAGATCATTTACCTGTTCCAATAGATTATAAAACCCACGTTGATAAGATGCCTCTAAAGCGTTTTCCGCAGAAAGTGCTCGGGTGGACACTGACCAATAACCAAACACCAAACCACCCAGTACTAGCAGACTGATTAACCATATATATGACCTTTTCAAGCTTCATCCCTCCATTTTTCTATTTTGCAAAAACGTGCTGACCTATCTGGGTTACTATCGACCGGGACCAAATCCATGAACTTACTGGTTTGTAAGGATTCCAGAAAAACACACAACCGTATGTTGGATCCCATCCGTCCAACGCTTGGCGAGCGGCCTCAAAGTTGGACCTGGATGGATATCTGGACCATATCAACCCATTGCTAACCGATTCAAAAGCTGCAGGTTGATACACTACATCGGCCACAGTAGAAGGAAACTTGGGGTTTTTTGCGCGATTTATTACAACTGAAGCAACTCCCACTTGGCCCGTATATGGTTCTCCTTCTGCTTCACCGGCAACCAAGCGTGCTAATAGGGTGTAATCACCTTCCCAAGATGAGACTGCATATTTCTTTTGTTTAGCCTGCGCTCTAAAGTTTAATGTGATAAAGCCGGTTAATACTACTAGTAAAATAGCTGCTACAATTATAAAATTCTTTTTTCTAAACATAAAACCACCTCTTCTTATATTCTGTTCTTAGTTTGCTTATTTTTATAAAGCTTATTCCCGTACCTTTTATCTGTTTTATACATATAATAATCTAGAGAAAGCTTATGGGGGGAAATAAATGAAAAAAAGTGACCTATTGCAAAAAAACTGTGCTGCCAATCTTGACAGCAACTCTAAACCCCAACCAAATCCATATACTCTTTTTTTGATTCTCATATTGCTCATAAACTCTTTTGGTGAAATTGGCAATATTGTGCGGAATATAAAAGGCATCCTATTGAAAGAAGAGGAGGGTTGATTATGAAGACACTTTCTATATCCAACAATGACCTGCAGCTTTTAAAAGCTATACGACCTTTTATGAGTGGAAAAAGTCAAGAATTACTGGATCTCATGCTTACCACTATAGATATCTTTCGGCCGGAACAACCGGATCAGAAAGTAAACTTCGACGCTCTAAATACACTTTTGACAATGGTTCATGAATCTGTTCAGTCTAAAAAATATAATCAAGTAATTGAAGTTGATGAATATGAACCTGTTCCTGAACAACAATCAAATAATATAGAGAATCTGCTGAATATCTTGGCTGAAAAAGAAAGTAAAGATGATTAACTCTGTGCTTGCAACAACATTTAGCCAAAGATGAAAAAGGCAAACCCCTCTTTTGTTTTTTGAATTGCAAATCACGTTCTTTTTTAAACATTTAAAAGCATATATTTATATAACTGGAATTATAAACTCAAGATAGGGGGAGAGAAAGGTTTGACTGAAAAAGAAGACTTCGGTTCTAAAACTGATTTACTTGAAACAGTTTTAGAAGTAATTCACGGTCAGCGTGGTCAGAATGTCAATGAATTGGTAAGTTTGCTGGCTCTTAGCAATTTATTAGGGATTATTAGTTTCTTAAATACACAGGACTTGAAATTTGATGTAAAAAGCTCCTCATCGAAGGCCGGAATGTCTGAATTAAAAGAGATGGCTACATCACTACTTGGATCCATGGGAGGATCCGGTGATAAAAAAATAAACCCCGCCACTCTTTTGAATCTTATTAAAACCCTTTCTGCTGCAGAAGGTGGTGAGGGAAATTCTAAAACAACAAATAAATCCGAAGAAAATAAAAAAGATTAGGCCGTGCCACTTGGCACGGCCCCATTTATTTAGTCATCTGCAAAGAACAGAAGAATGAGTATCAAGAACAGAACAAAGACCCATTGTGAACCGAAACCGGGTCCGCCAAAAGATTTCCCACCCATGCTAATACC
>JAQWCA010000034.1 GCA_028706065.1 Tepidanaerobacteraceae bacterium | reverse complement strand
GGGCAACAGGGTAAAACTTTTAATTCGTATAATGGACATTGAAGAACAGATTGACGAATTAAAAAAAGGTGCTTAGTTTCAAAAAAAATATTAATTTCTGTCGTAAAAAACTGCCCAAAATCTGATACAGAGCTGAAGCATGAAATTAACATACCCATTACCCAAGGGTTAAGAGGCCATCAAAAATAAATATTTTCTCAAAACAGCTATGGACAAATAAAGCCCAAAATGCTATGATAGTATTGGAAAGGTGGGAGTTCACATCATGAACAATACTATCAGAGTATTTTCCGGCAGGACGTTTTCTTCTGACGATATAGAATTAATTAAGTGGGCAAGGACAACATATCCCAAACTACCCAGATCTGAATTTGCAGCAACCGTATGCGAACTACTTAACTGGACAACCCCAGCAGGTAGAGCAAAAACACAGCAATGCCTATCGTTTTTAGAACAATTAGAAGCAGAAAACATCATACAATTACCCAAAAAAGCAGGAAACAGAAAAGATAAAAGCAACCTTCCCCAAACAGCCCACATCAATTTTGACACAACCAAAATCACCGGCAAACTTAGCTCATTTGAACCCATAACCCTTACCATAGCAAAACCGGGAAAAGAACTAAAACGCTGGAGAGCCTATGTCAACCAGTATCACATGCTTGGTGATAAATGGGTCTTTGGTTCTAGATTACAATACTTCATTAAATCCTCAGACATAGAACTAGGATGCATGCAATTCTCCGCCTCATCTTGGGCACTAAAAGATAGAGATAAATGGATAGGCTGGAATAACGAAGATAAAAAGAAACGCCTGCATCTTATCATCAACAACAGCAGATACCTAATATTCCCATGGGTAAACATAAAAAACCTAGCCAGTAAGGCATTATCATTAATAGTAAAGCAAATCCAACATGACTGGCTTAAAGAATACTGCTTTGCACCCGTACTAATAGAAACCTTCGTAGATACAGAACATTTTCAAGGAACATGCTACAAGGCAGCCAACTGGTTACACCTTGGAAAAACCAAAGGACTTGGCAGAAATTCCAAAAGCGAAAAGCCCAACCGCTCACAAAAAGATATCTACGTATATCCCCTGCAACAAGACTTTAAGGCCTGCCTCAAAGGAGAAAAACCATACAAGGTGGTGGATTTCGATGAGCAGGTCTAAAGAAGTAATATTACAAAAACAACAAGAGTGGGGAGACAAAATACTTGAACAGCTTCGCAATTCCAAAGCAATACGGGTAAACTATGAAGAACGAGAAAAGAAAAAAGCCATACCCAATCGATTAAACATGGCCGAAAGCGCAGAGGAAGAAATAAAAGACAAACAAGAAACCATAGAGCGAGCAACCATAGTATATCGGCAGATGCTGCCATCGCTTTTAAAAAAGCTTAGCCGTATAAAAGATCCACGAAAACCAGGAAAAATCAAACACAAAATGACCGTACTAATACTTTACGGGATATTAATGTTTGTATACCAGATTGGATCAAGGCGAAAAGTCAATCAGACAATGACCCGAATCCGGTTTGAAAATTTACAGGCAATGTTTCCCGAACTTGAGACACTACCCCATGCGGATACACTAGCCCGTTTACTAGAAGTAATTGAAGTTTCCGAAATACAAGAATGCATGATAGAACTACTAAAAGACCTAATCAGACGCAAGAAATTCCGAAACTTTCTACATAACAAAAACTACCTCATCGCAATTGATGGGACCCAGAAATTCTATCGGCAGTACCAATGGGATGAGAAATGCCTAACAAGACATGTAGGTAAAGAAGCCGATATCCCTCAATACTATGTTTATGTTCTAGAATCAGTATTAATTTTAAATAACGGCATCACCTTACCACTTGTTAGCATATTCTTAAAAAACGAAGACTTAGATAAAGCACAGACCAAACAAGATTGTGAATTAAAAGCCTTCTACCGGATGGCAAAAAAACTAAAACAGCTATTTCGAAACAGCAAAATTACAGTTGTAGTAGATGGCCTATATGCCTGTGGCCCTGTAATTGAAACCTGCCGTAAAAATAAGTGGGGCTATATGATAGTATTAAAAGAAGATGCTATGAAAACTGTCTGGCAAGAAGCAATCAGTTTAATGAAATTTATACCTGAGAACAGACTTAAAGTCAAATGGGGTGACCGTGATCAAGTATACTTTTGGGCTAACGAAATAGATTATGAATATAACTATAACAACAAGATACATAATTTAAAACTGCATGTAGTTATATGCTATGAAACTTGGCGGGAAAACCATAGTCGCAGCACCGGTGAATTAGAAGAAAAACAAACAAGATACGCATGGATATCCTCAAAACCGCTTAATGAAACCAATGTATTTACAAGATGTACAAAAATGGGAAGATACCGTTGGAAGATTGAAAACAACATCTTAACAGAAAAACATCAGGGTTATGATTATGAGCATTGCTACTCTTATATATGGAATGCCATGGAAGGATATCATTATCTAATGAAAATCGGACGTTTCCTAAATGTATTGGCCGCAAACAGTGAATTACTGGCAGAAAAAGTGAATGAACTTGGAATACGGGGATTTATAGCGTTTCTAAATGAAGCTTGTGGTGGAATTTTATTAGATAAGGATAAAATACAAAAAGCAGCAAATAAAAGACAGCAATGGAGACTAGTTTACGCCGCATAGTAAAAAAGCATTACTGATAAGAATACTGCTTTAAAAATTAACCTGTCATTAGGTTTGTTTTACTATACTCAAAAATCATAAATAGCTCTTACGGATTGTTTTTAATACAATAGAAATCTTGATAATATGGATAAAAGTGCAAGTTGGTAGAAAAAAATGGGAAACACGTGTTTTAGAAGCCTCATAATATCATTTAAATATTTTTCATGCTTCAGCTGTGTCAGCTGTGTTAGATTATTGACAAACTTGAAACGTTATGGTATTATAATAAACTGCATAATCATAAGCAAAAATCATGCCAATATACGTTTTTTTGGCTAATTGTATAATGTTTCCTGTTTTAGGAGATAGTATAATAGATATTCTTGCCTAAAACCAAAAGCAAGGCAGCAGCTATTCGCTTTTGGCTATTTTTACATATAAAAAGGGGTGAGGGAAACATGGTTCAACCTATTACCATAGGTGAGCGCACCCGATGGAGTTATTCTAAAATAGATGAAGTCATGGGGATGCCTGATCTGATCGAGATTCAAAAGGATTCATACCAATGGTTTCTCAAGGAAGGCCTGAAAGAAGTTTTTTATGACATTTCCCCGATTGAAGATTTTACAGGCAATCTTGTACTGGAGTTTATCGATCATACACTTGAGAGTACTCCCAAATACTCCGAAGACGAGAGTCGGGAAAGAGATGTGACTTATGCTGTTCCTATTAAGGTTAAAGTTCGATTAATAAACAAAGAGACCGGAGAAGTGAAGGAGCAGGAAGTATTTATGGGGGATTTTCCTCTAATGACCGAAAATGGTACATTTATTATCAATGGTGCCGAGCGAGTTGTTGTAAGTCAGCTTGTTCGTTCCCCCGGAGTTTACTTCAATAGCCATAGGGATAAAAATGGCAGGGAGTTGTTTTCAGGCACCATAATCCCCAATAGGGGTGCTTGGCTAGAAATGGAGACTGACTCCAACGAGGTTTTATATGTCCGAGTTGATAGGACACGGAAAGTGCCCATTACCGTTTTGTTAAGAGCTTTAGGGTATGGTACTAATGGTCAAATATTGGAGCTGATGGGCGAAGACGAAAAGATACTGCGGACTTTTGAAAAAGACAATACCGAGAATCAAAATGAAGCTCTTATCGAAATCTATAAAAGACTTCGGCCTGGGGAGCCTCCCACCGTGGAAAATGCCAAATCATTATTACAGTCTTTGTTTTTTGATGCTAAACGATATGATTTGGCACATGTAGGTCGATACAAATTTAATAAAAAACTGCGCCTTAAGGATCGCATCATAGGCAAGATAAGTGCCGAAAATGTAGAAAATCCTGCTACCGGTGAAGTGGTTCTCAAAAAAGGAGAAAAGATTAGCCGTAAGACAGCAGAACTACTGGAATCTCTGAGAATTATACAACTCAAAATTGAATTGCCCGAAGATCAGGCAGAATCGAGGATGCGTGGTGAGTCAGGACCTAGGATTGTCAAGGTTATTAGCAATGGGTATTCTGAGCAGTCGGGCCCTGAGGGTCATAGAACGGAAAAGCATATAACAGTAGAGGATATCATAGCCGCCGTCAATTACTTTGTAAACCTCCCTTACCGAATTGGAAACATTGATGATATTGATCATCTTGGCAATCGTCGGCTTCGCTCTGTAGGTGAACTTTTACAAAATCAATTTCGTATTGGTCTTGCTCGTATGGAAAGAGTGGTCAAAGAGCGAATGACCATTCAGGATGTAGATACAATTACACCTCAAGGTCTTATCAATATCCGGCCTGTTGTGGCCTCTATCAAAGAATTTTTTGGCAGTAGCCAACTCTCTCAATTTATGGACCAGACCAATCCTCTGGCGGAATTGACCCATAAGAGGCGGCTCAGCGCCTTGGGCCCTGGTGGTTTAAGTCGTGATAGGGCGGGTTTTGAGGTAAGAGATGTTCATCACTCCCACTATGGTCGCATGTGTCCCATAGAAACTCCTGAGGGACCCAACATTGGACTAATAGGTTCTTTGAGCACTTATGCAAGGGTGAACAAGTACGGATTTATAGAGACACCCTATCGGAAAGTTGATAAGGAGCGTAGTGTGGTTACTGATGAAATCGAGTATCTAACTGCTGATGAGGAAGATTCTTTCATAATAGCTCAAGCGAATGCCCCCTTAGACGAAGAGGGAAAATTCATACAAAAAAGAATAGTTGCCAGGTACGCCGATGAAACCATTATAGTTCCTGCGGAAGATGTAGATTATATGGACGTATCACCAAAACAGCTGGTATCGGTAGCAACTGCGTTAATTCCATTTTTAGAGCACGATGATGCGAACCGTGCCCTTATGGGTTCCAACATGCAACGGCAAGCGGTACCTCTTTTGGTTACCGAAGCTCCACTTGTAGGCACAGGGATTGAGAACAAGGTGTCCGTAGATTCCGGTGTCATGATCTTAACAAGAAACGATGGTGTAGTAGAGAGGGTATCAGCCAAGGAAATCGTTGTGCGTCGGGAGACGGATAAAGGCTTGGATGTATACAAGGTTCGTAAGTTTATAAGGTCAAACCAGGGAACCTGTATCAATCAAAGACCCATAGTCAAAAAAGGTGATAAGGTTGTAAAGGGGCAGCCCATAGCTGATGGTCCCTCTACTGACCATGGGGAGCTTGCCCTAGGGCGCAATGTTTTAGTAGCCTTTATGCCATGGGAGGGATATAATTACGAAGATGCTATATTGCTATCTGAAAGATTGGTAAAAGAAGATGTATTTACTTCTATCCATATAGAACAATATGAAGCTGAAGCTCGGGATACCAAGTTGGGCCCTGAGGAAATCACTAGGGATGTTCCAAATGTGGGTGAAGAAGCACTAAAGGATTTGGATGAACGAGGAATTATTCGGACAGGTGCAGAAGTTCGAGCAGGGGACATACTGGTAGGTAAAGTGACACCCAAGGGTGAGACCGAACTGACTGCCGAAGAGCGGTTACTGAGGGCAATATTTGGGGAAAAGGCACGAGAAGTAAGAGATACATCCCTTAGAGTTCCCCATGGGGAATACGGCATTGTTGTTGATGTAAAAGTATTTACCCGGGAAAATGGCGATGAATTACCCCCTGGTGTAAATGAATTGGTGCGAGTTTATATAGCGCAGAAACGTAAAATTTCCGAAGGAGACAAGATGGCAGGTCGTCACGGCAATAAGGGTGTAATTTCTCGGATAATGCCCGCAGAGGATATGCCATTTCTACCTGACGGCACTCCGGTTGATATTGTATTAAACCCTTTAGGAGTTCCTTCCCGAATGAATATCGGTCAGGTCATGGAAACTCATTTAGGGTGGGCGGCCAAAGCCCTTGGTTGGTATGTGGCTACACCGGTATTTGACGGAGCCGAAGAAGGTGAAATTATTGAAACACTGGAAAAAGCCAAAGTTACGAAAGATGGTAAAACGGAACTTCGGGACGGCCGTTCAGGATCGCCTTTTGACCGCCGGGTGACAGTAGGTTATATGTATATGCTTAAATTGGCTCATTTAGTTGATGACAAGATTCACGCCAGGTCAACAGGACCTTATTCCCTTGTTACGCAGCAGCCTTTAGGCGGTAAAGCTCAATTTGGCGGGCAGCGGTTTGGAGAAATGGAGGTTTGGGCGTTGGAGGCTTATGGTGCAAGCTATACTTTGCAGGAGCTTCTGACGGTAAAGTCCGATGATGTGCTTGGCCGTGTAAAAACGTATGAAGCTATAGTAAAAGGCGAGAATGTACCGGAACCGGGTATTCCCGAATCCTTTAAAGTATTGATAAAAGAACTCCAGTCTTTGTCTTTGGACGTTAAAATTTTATCGGATAACGCTGGGGAAATTCAAATCAAAGAAAACGATGAAGAAGATGAAGAAGATGAAGAACAACAACCATTAGATGTAAATATAGAAGGGATGGAAGATGCAGAAAAGCCTAGCAGTTCGTATGATGACAGTGATGAGGAACAGGTCGAGGACGAAGACCAAGCTGATGAAATTGACGAAAATGATATTATTTATGATGATTATGATGATGTAGATAATGATGATGATTTTTCTTCCATTGATAAAGACAAGGTCTTGGATGATATTTAAGAACCCTAACTAAGCTGGAAGGGAGAGAAACACTTGTTGGAACTCAATTATTTTGATTCCATGAAGATTGGTCTTGCCTCACCGGAGCAGATAAGGGAATGGTCCAAAGGAGAGGTTAAAAAGCCCGAGACCATCAATTATAGAACGCTGAAGCCGGAGAAACAAGGGCTTTTTTGTGAACGAATATTTGGTCCTGTGAAAGATTGGGAATGTCATTGTGGCAAGTACAAAAGAGTAAGATACAAAGGTGTTGTTTGCGACCGCTGTGGAGTCGAAGTTACAAAATCCAAAGTTCGTCGGGAAAGAATGGGGCATATTGAACTGGCAGCACCGGTTTCCCATATATGGTTTTTAAAGGGAATTCCCAGTAGAGTAGGATTAATTCTAGACATGTCACCACGGTCTTTGGAAAAGGTTATATATTTTGCTTCTTATATAGTAATCGATGCGGGAAGCACACCTCTTACGAAAAAACAGCTGTTAAATGAGAAGGAATACCGAGAATATCGGGATAAATACGGTAATTCTTTTAAAGCCGGTATGGGTGCTGAATCTGTCAAAGAGCTTTTAGCTGAAATAGACAGTGAAAAGCTATCAAAAGAACTCAGGGCAGAGCTTAAAGATGCTACCGGTCAGAAAAGGGTAAGGATTCTCAGACGTCTTGAAGTAGTGGAGGCTTTTAAAAAATCCAACAATAGGCCTGAATGGATGGTTCTTGAAGTTATTCCAGTGATTCCACCCGACCTTAGGCCTATGGTACAATTGGATGGTGGCCGATTTGCCACATCTGATCTCAATGATTTGTATCGAAGAGTTATAAATAGAAATAACCGTTTAAAGAGGCTCTTGGACTTAGGGGCACCGGATATTATAGTAAGGAATGAAAAGCGGATGCTCCAGGAAGCCGTCGATGCCTTAATAGATAATGGCAGGCGGGGCAGACCTGTAACCGGCCCAGGTAACCGACCCCTAAAATCTTTAAGTGATATGCTCAAGGGTAAGCAGGGGCGGTTTCGCCAGAATCTTTTAGGTAAGCGTGTCGACTACTCAGGTCGTTCGGTTATTGTAGTAGGGCCGGAATTAAAGCTTTACCAATGTGGTTTGCCTAAAGAGATGGCCCTGGAACTGTTCAAGCCCTTTGTTATGAAAAAATTGGTATCAGATGGCCATGCACACAACATTAAGAGTGCAAAACGCATGGTGGAGCGGGTCAGATCTGAAGTTTGGGATGTGCTTGAAGATATCATAAAAGAACATCCTGTGCTGTTGAATCGCGCACCTACCTTGCATCGTCTAGGGATTCAGGCTTTTGAGCCTGTCTTGGTAGAAGGCCGAGCAATTCAGATTCATCCGTTGGTATGTACCGCATATAATGCCGATTTTGACGGTGACCAGATGGCAGTGCATCTTCCCCTATCAGCGGAAGCTCAAGCTGAAGCGAGGCTTTTAATGTTGTCAATTAACAACATATTAAAACCCCAAGACGGGAAGCCTGTAACAACTCCAACCCAGGATATGGTTTTAGGCTCCTACTACCTTACAATAGATAGGCCAGGGGAAAAAGGAGAAGGTAAGTATTTTTCCGGTCCTGAAGAAACTGTTCTCGCTTATGAAATGGGAGAAGTAGGTCTTCATGCTATAGTAAATGTAAGGATGACTAGGACTATTGATGGGCAAGTGCGTTCCAAAATAATCGAAACTACGCCTGGGCGTATTATATTCAATGAAGGAATCCCACAGGACCTTGGATACGTTGATAGAACTAAAGAGGAAAACTTGTTCGAACTGGAATTAAATACCTTAGTGGATAAGAGCAAACTGGGAGATATTGTTGATAAATGTTACCGATTGCACGGGACTACTGTCACGGCGGAAGTATTAGACAGGATAAAGAGAAAAGGTTACGATTATGCGACCAAGGCTGGTATTACCATTGGGATCACTGATATAGAGGTGCCCGAAGAGAAAGAGAAAATACTGTCAGAAGCAGATGAAAAGGTTGACCAAGTTGAACTTCTATACAGAAGAGGACTTATATCCGATGAGGAAAGGTACGAAAAAACTTTAGATATTTGGTCTGCTGCTACGGAGAAAATTACCGATGCCCTCATGGATTCTCTTGACAAGTTTAATTCCATATATATGATGGCAAATTCAGGAGCTCGAGGTAATAAACAGCAGATAAGGCAACTTGCAGGTATGAGAGGTCTTATGGCAGACCCGTCGGGCAGGATTATTGACCTGCCTATTAAGGCAAATTTCCGAGAGGGTCTTACGGTTCTGGAATATTTCATATCTACCCATGGTGCTAGAAAGGGTTTGGCAGATACAGCACTTCGGACTGCAGACTCAGGTTATCTTACCCGTCGTCTGGTGGATGTCAGCCAGGATGTAATAGTGAGGGAAATAGACTGCGGAACCACTGAAGGAATAACAATAAAGGCTATTAAAGACGGCAATGAAATAATAGAAGATATTAAAGAGAGAATTGAAGGCCGATATGCTTCGGAAGACGTGAAAGACCCCACTACAGGGGAAGTTATTGTCCACGCTGATGAACTCATAACCGAAGATATGGCAAACCGCATTGTACAAAGCGGTATTCGGGAAATAAAAATCCGTTCGGTGCTGACATGTAGGACTCGTCATGGCGTATGCGCCAGATGTTATGGTAAAAACATGGCTACAGGTAAGCCTGTTGATATCGGCGAAGCTGTGGGCATTATAGCCGCTCAATCCATTGGGGAACCGGGCACACAGCTTACTATGAGGACATTCCACACTGGAGGCGTTGCCGGACAGGATATTACCCAAGGTCTTCCTAGGGTTGAGGAACTGTTTGAAGCCCGAAAACCCAAAGGTCAGGCTGTCATTACTGAGGTTGGCGGTACAGCTAAAATCCTTGAGAGCAAAAAGAAGAGGGAAGTTGAAATCACTACACCTACCGGTGAAACCAAAGCGTATCAGGTGCCTTACGGTGCGCGGCTAAAGGTAGAAAACGGTTCAGTAGTTGAGGCTGGTGACGAGCTGTGTGAGGGCTCTGTAAATCCCCATGATATATTGAAAATAAAGGGTATCAGGGGAGTCCAAACATACTTACTTCATGAAGTGCTTAGAGTATACAGACTTCAGGGTGTTGACATCAATGATAAACATATAGAAGTCATCATCCGCCAGATGCTTAGAAAGGTTAAAGTCGAAAACCCCGGAGATACGGAACTGCTTTCCGGTGAAATGGTAGATGTATTTGAATTTGAAGAGCTGAATAACCAGATGAATCTTTCAGGAAGAGCTCCGGCAGAGGGCAAGAGGGTACTGCTTGGTATTACAAAGGCATCCCTCGCTACCGATTCTTTCCTTTCGGCAGCATCCTTCCAGGAAACTACAAGGGTACTTACTGATGCAGCTATAAAAGGTAAAACAGATCCGCTTATAGGGCTTAAGGAAAATGTGATTATCGGTAAACTGATACCTGCCGGAACTGGTATGGGCCGCTATAGAAACATAAAGATTCACACTGAAGGCGAAGAACTGGAAAAAGATATAAATTTTGATGAAAGTTCTCTTATTGACAGCTAAAATCTATGGTGGTAGAATATATAAGTGTGTCTTTTAGCTCTCTTTTATATTTCAGAGGGGGAGGGCGAGAAAATGCTTGATAAATTAAAAAAGGCTCCCAAAAAAATCATAGGAACCAAACAGACGCTGAAGGTTTTAGAGAGAGATCAGGTTTGTATGGTCTTCATAGCCCAAGATGCCGATGAACATGTGGTGTCTGACCTGAAAGAAATATGTCAGAAAAAGGGTGTCGACACTGTGGCTGTGAACACTATGAAAGAGTTAGGGGATGCCTGCGGAATTCAGGTAGGGGCAGCATCAGCTGCAATCTTAAATTAAAACTTTGTTTTTAAGGTGCCCCTATATAGGGCATCTTTTTATTTTTTCTTGCATTCTAACAAAGGTAATATAAAATGTGCTTTCAAATGAAAGACCTTTGTTTATTTAAGGAAGGAGGTGCCAGAGTGCCAACTATAAATCAATTGGTAAGAAAGGGAAGAAAAAAGGTAGAATATAAATCTACAGCTCCCGCTCTTAAAGGATCACCCCAGAAGCGAGGAGTATGTACTGTGGTTAAGACTACTACTCCCAAAAAGCCCAACTCTGCTCTTAGGAAAATTGCAAGAGTAAGGCTTGTAAATGGCATCGAAGTTACGGCATATATCCCAGGGATAGGCCATAACTTGCAAGAACACTCGGTAGTGTTGCTTCGCGGCGGTAGAGTTAAAGACTTACCCGGTGTCAGGTATCATATTGTTCGAGGAACCTTGGATGCTGCGGGTGTGGCAGATCGTAAACAGAGTAGATCCCATTATGGTGCCAAGCGGCCTAAGAAAAAATAGTATAAAGGAGGGATATGATGCCAAGACGTGGTCATATAGGACGAAGGCCAGTTCATGAAGATCCGATATACGGCGACAAACTGGTAACCAAACTGATTAGTAAAGTCATGTATGATGGTAAAAAGGGCATAGCACAGAAAAACTGCTATGAGGCTTTTGAAATTGTTGGGCAAAAAACTGGGAAAGATTCCATGGAAGTTTTTCAGGAAGCTATGAAGAATATTATGCCCATAATCGAAGTTAGACCTAGGCGTGTGGGTGGAGCAACTTATCAGGTTCCTTCGGAAGTAAGGCAGGAAAGAAGATTTACCCTTGGAATTCGTTGGCTAGTCGATTATGCCCGAAAACGCGGTGAAAAGACTATGAAAGAACGATTAGCCGGAGAAATTATGGATGCGGCCAATGGTATGGGTGGAGCCGTTAAGAGGAAGGAAGAAGTCCATAAGATGGCTGAGGCCAACAAGGCCTTTGCACATTACAGATGGTAGTTTGCCGTTGAACTTGGAAGACTTGGTATAAGAAAGGAGTGTAGATTGGTGCCTAGGCAAGTTACATTAGATAGTGTAAGGAATATTGGTATCATGGCGCATATAGATGCCGGTAAAACCACAACAACAGAGCGAATGCTGTTTTATACCGGCAAAGTTCACAAAATGGGAGAAACTCACGAGGGGTCAGCTGTAATGGACTGGATGGCGCAGGAACAGGAAAGAGGCATAACCATTACATCGGCTGCTACTACATGTTACTGGAAAGATCATCGTGTAAATATTATCGATACGCCAGGGCACGTGGACTTTACGGTGGAAGTAGAAAGGTCTTTGCGGGTTCTAGACGGTTCAGTAGCTGTTTTTTGTGCAAAAGGGGGCGTTGAGCCTCAGTCAGAGACAGTTTGGCGTCAGGCAGACAAATACAGAGTTCCAAGAATTGCCTATATAAATAAAATGGATATTGTTGGGGCTAATTTTGAAAATGTTATAACCATGATGAAAGATAGACTCGGAGCTCATCCGGTTCCTATACAGTTACCCATAGGTAGTGAGGATAATTTTAAAGGTATTGTAGATTTAGTCCACCAGAAGGCGTATATTTATACCAGCAATATCGGGACTGATATAAGTGAGGAAGATGTCCCTGAAGATATGCAGGAAGCGGTTAAAGAATATCGGGAAAAAATGTTGGAAGCTTTATCGGATATCGATGAGGATATAATGATGAAGTATCTTGAAGGTGAAGAAATTCCGGAAGAAGATATTCGATCTGCGTTAA
>JAQWCA010000293.1 GCA_028706065.1 Tepidanaerobacteraceae bacterium | reverse complement strand
GGTAAAAGCCTCGGGAAGAAAGTGACAAGGGGACGGGGTTGTTGACACAAATATTAAAAACCAGGGCCAAAAATCGCCCTGGTTTTTGTGCGTCTTCAGGAGTTGCTACTTCCGGGGTTTCCCATTTTCTTCGGCTAGTGCCCTTTCCGCTTTTTCAATGGCAAGTCTTACCAGATTACCACAGTTTCTGGAAGAGACTTCTCCCCATCCTTCTTTCGCCACCGTATCAGCCACACCAAGTTCCTTTGCAAGCTCATATTTAAGATCCTCAGACATGACACTACGACGACGAGCAACCATGAGCATACCTCCTTTATTTTTTAACGCACTATTATTATATTGTGTTTAATAGTGTTTTTTATGTTGGTAATTTCTAAACCACTTTTTAAACTAAATTTTTTTTGAAAATCAATGTATAAGGAGACATATCACTTTGCAACAATCACTTATTTTATACCACTTCTTTTATTCTCTCATAGTAATTTATCGACTCTCTATCTGCTAATACCTTTATTGACAGGGCATCCGGGTCTTCGGTACCTTGCAGGTGACATCCTTCCGAAATAAGCGCTTTGGCATAATCTATAACTTCCCTGGTTATGCGTTCACCAGGACAAATTATTGGAATTCCGGGTGGATATGCCATGAGCATTTCAGTGCTAATTTCACCTTCGGCTTCTTCCAGCGGAACTATCTTTTTTTCGCTATAGAAAGCAAAGCGTGGAGATACTACCATTTCCTGATTTTCTGGAAGTTCACAGGCTATTTTGACTACATTTTTTCGACCGTGTTTTTCGGCTATATCTTTAATAGCTGCTAACAGAGCATTTATACTTTGTTCATTGTCACCAATGGCCCCAACCGCTAGCACATTGTATAAATCGGAAAGCTCTATCTGAATATGATGCTTATATTTTAAAATGTTCTCGGTTTCAAACCCGGATAAGCCCAGTTCCTTCACATTAATAGCAAGTTTCGTCGGATCATAGGCAAAGCAACCTTCATTACCTTCCACATCATGACCCATAACGTAAATGCCATTTATATTATTTAACTGTTTCCGAACCTTTTCACATAATTTCATAGTTCTATCCAGCATTTGCCTGCCATTAAGGACCATCTGCTTTCGAGCCACATCAAGTGAGGCCAAAAGCGGAAATGAAGGACTAGTGGTCTGACTCAGATTCATAGCTGATTTTACTTTTCTGTCATCAATCAGAACACTCTTTACCAAGAGGATAGAACTTTGAGTCATAGAACCTGCTAACTTATGGATACTGGCAGCACTCATATCAGCTCCGGCTTCCATTGCTGATAATGGTAAATCTGGATGAAAACCCAAGTGTGCTCCATGAGCTTCATCAACAATTACCGGTTTTTCAAAAGAATGTGCTATTTCCACTATCCCTTTAAGATTTGAAGCTGCACCATAATAAGTGGGGTTTATTACAAAAACCGCCTTGGCATTAGGGTGTTCTACCAATGCACGTCTAACACTCTCAGGCGTAATACCCATGGCAATTCCCATGTAGTCATCTATAACGGGTTTTATATAAACTGGCTTTGCACCACTTAATATCAGTCCTCCCACCACCGAACGATGAGCATTTCTTGGAATTATGATTTCATCACCGGGACCGGCCACCGATAATATCATGGCTTGTATGCCTGAAGTGGTACCATTTACCAAAAAATGAGCATAATCGGCACCAAATGCGTCAGCAGCCAAAACCTCTGATTCACGAATAACTCCCACAGGATTGCATACGGTATCTAGACCTAGAATCCCTGCCGTAACATCAATTGACAGAACATTGTTTCCAACAAAATTGCGAAACTCCGGTATGCCTTTGCCGCCCCTATGACCGGGTACATGAAAAGAAATGGTCTCATCTTCCACATACTTTTTTAAGGCGGCGAAAAGTGGTGTTTCTTGCTGCTCTTCTAATTTCATCCAGAGTCACTCCCTTTCCCTTATATAAAACTTTATTTGAACCCGTTTATCAGGAGTCTGAACTAAATAAATTCATGCTTTCCTGTGGGTTATAAACAAATTAATTAAAGCACAATTCTAGTCCGATTTCAATACTTAATGATGAATTTTTACTATAAAATTTTTATGAAGTTAGGATATTTTACAGAAAGCATAAAACCCGGTAAGTTATTATAACTTACCGGGTTTTGTTATGTTAGGATAGGGGTTCTTTATTAAATGCCAGTTTTATAGTTCTGTTAATTTTGCCTTTGGCTTCCTTCCACCATTCCACCACTTTAAATCTGACTTCCACAGGGATGTCATTGGGGGCTTTTGCCGTTTCTATGGCTGCCATTTCGTCTGAAGTCAGCACCTTGCCCATGCTAAGCTTAACCTCTTCTTGGGTTGTTCCTTGAGTTATATCTACAAAACACAGGGGAGGAAATAGCACACACCACCAGTTAGCACCTTTTCCACTTCCTATAATCACTCTCAATGCTTCATATTCCCCGGCAGGCAGGGTCACATATCCGTAGTTCTTTGCCGGAAACGGGAATTTACCGAACATAGCGATAACATCATAATCTTTACCGCTCTCCTGCACCTTTTCTCGCGCTATTTTCTCAATGTATTCCAAATTGTTTTTTATAAATTTTCGAGATGCATTAATATTATCAATCTGTTCAAATTCACTGTTAAGGGTTTCTATTATTTTATCTCTTACCCGAAGCTTTAAAGCCTGATCTTCTTGAGAGTCGCTATTGGCAATGATATGAAGTCTGATGAGCTTTGATGAAAGTTGTTCGGTGGTAATCTCCCCGGTAAAATTCTCCGGGCCGCCGGCCATACCGCTATTACCTATTAACGCCGCTATCAATGACAATATAAGTATTCCAACTGTTACAATGGCGGTTTTTTTTAGTACTGTTAAATTATTTCTCATTGCGATCTCTCCCCAAGCTTAATATGATTGTTAAATCGTTTATTCTTCTCTTTAATCATTATTCCCAAAACTACACCTTATA
>JAQWCA010000033.1 GCA_028706065.1 Tepidanaerobacteraceae bacterium | reverse complement strand
GGAAAATCTTTGTTAAAACTAGAAAATTGAGGGACATAACCAATTGGTAAATGATATTCTTCGGGTTTTTGGCCAAATATCTTTATTGTGCCATAATAAGATTTAACTATTCCTAAAATTGTTTTTACAAGTGTACTTTTTCCCCCACCATTTGGCCCAATAACTGCCAGAAAATCATTTTCAACTATATCTAAGTTTATATTTGATAGTACATACATATTATTGTATTGAACGCTAAGATTATTAATATTTATAGCAAAATTCATTTTTCCACCTTCTTTTTCTATATAGATACTCTATTTAGCAGAACCTGAAATTATAGCTGCTATTTTTTTTAGGTTATCTATATAATTAGGATCGAGAGGAACTATCTGAACTGCCTTTCCGCCAATTTCAGAAGCGATTAATCTTGATTGTTTACTGTCAATTTCAGCCTGATATAATACTGTCTTGATTCCCTGCTTTTTTGCAGTATCAATAACTTTTTGCAGATTATCTGGTGTAGCATCTTTTCCCTCAGATTGTATTGGGATCATATCAAGACCGTAGTCATCAGCAAAGTAGCCAAGTGAAGGGTGATATATTATAAATGTTTTATTCTTTAGTTTATGTGATAAGTTTTTAATATCTTTATCAAGTTCTTTTAATTTTACAATATAGTTTTGAGCATTTTTTAGATAAAAATCTCTATTTTTACTATCTATGGTAGATAATTCATAAGCGATACATTCAACCATGATAACGGCTCTTTTCGGAGAAAGCCATATATGAGGATCTTTTTGACCAAGAGAAAATTCTCTATCAGGATAGTAATTTCTTACCTTTTCAGATATGTCAACAATTTGTACATTACTGTTTATCTCTTTGAGTTTTGGAAGTATTGAACTTTGTTCAGCTGGAACACCTATTGTGAAATAGATAGAAGCGTTACTTAGTTTTTCGAGCTCCTGAGGTGTGGGAGCATAGTTGGCTGGACTTTTACCTGGGGGTATGATTGTTACAATATCGACCATATTACCTGCAACTTCTTTTACAAAAGTCTCTTGGGGTATAATTGATACAGCGACTACGAGCTTACTATTTGTTTCATCGGTATGTGAGCTACAGGAAGTCATAAGCAGTATATTTGCGATAGTAATCAGCATAATAGTAATAGATTTAAATGTAATTTTCATAAATAACACCACCTTTTTTTAAATGCAAACGATTTGCATTTACTATATTATATTAACTACATGCGATAAAAATGTCAATATTTATAGAAAAAAGATGATAGGAGATAATTAGAAACAAATTAAAATTATTGACATATGCCCAAAATAATATTAAAATTTAATTATAAACATAAGTTTATAACAAAATATTGAATAATATCATACAGGGAGGCAAAATTTATGAGAGTTTGTATTTCATCAAATGGAAATTCCGTAGACAGTGCAATGGATCCAAGATTTGGAAGAGCCCCATATTTTATTATCGCAGATACCGATACGATGGAGTTTGAAGCCGTTGAAAATGCTGCAGCGATGTCGGGTGGCGGGGCAGGAATCACTTCAGGGCAACTTATGGTCGACAAGGGTGTTCAAGTAGTAATAACCGGCAATATTGGGCCAAATGCCATGAGTGTTGTGAAGGCTGCAAATATTGAAATATACCATGGAGTAGCTGCATCAGTAAAAGAAAATATTGAAAAGTTTAAGAAGGGACTTCTTGAAAAAATAGGTGCAACGGTTCCTCCCCACTCAGGCATGGGTGGTTTGCGAAGAGGCCAGAGATAAGGGAAAAACCTATGATTGGTAAGTCAAGAAATAATAAAAAGGGGCTTAAGCCCCTTTTTATTATTTGAGCAACATAAAATAAATTCGTCGCTTTATAGATTTCCTGTAATGGAAGTATTTATGCCATTTATCCTGAACAGTGATAGATTGTTGTAATATCATTATGAACTTACGTAAATAATTGGGAGGATATTATTATTGACATATGTTCAAAATAAGAGTAATATTTAATTAGAAGACATATTGGCATAAGTTCAAAATTGAAGGGAACTAATATTTACAAAAGGTTTATATACGAGCTTATCATGAACATTTTAGGAGGTTAAAGATGAAGATAGGTATTTTAAGCGGAAAGGGAGGAACAGGTAAAACAACTGTTTCTGCAAGTTTGGCAGCATTAGTGCCATCATGTCAGTATATAGATTGTGATGTGGAGGAGCCTAATGGAGCTATATTTTTGAAGCCTGAATTAAAGGAAAGATCACCGGTAAAAGTACTTGTGCCGGAAATAGATATGACCAAATGTAACTTATGTGGTCATTGTGCTAAGGCATGCCAATTTAACGCTATTGCTGTCGTTAAGGATAATGTTCTTGTATTTCCTGAGATCTGCCATCACTGTGGTGCATGCAAAATAGCATGTCCCAATAATGCAATCAAAGAAGTAGAAAGAACTATCGGTGTAGTTGAAGCAAATGAGGACGGTACATTTGTTCAAGGAAAACTTGATGTAGGTGAGCCTATAAGCATACCCATTTTAACTGAATTAAAAAAGCGCATTAAAAAGAATACATTTGTTATACTTGATAGCCCGCCTGGAGCTTCTTGTACAGTAGTAAATTCTATTGAAGGCTGTGATTATTGTGTATTAATAACAGAGCCTACACCCTTTGGCCTTCATGATATAAAAATTGCGGTGCAGCTTGTAAGAAAGATGGAAATACCTTTTGGAGTCGTGTTAAATAAAGCATCCAATGATAATAGACTAATACATGATTTTTGTCAAAATGAGGGCATTGAAATTTTAATGGAAATTCCTTTTTCCAGGAAAATTGCCGAAGGTTATTCAAAAGGTATACTTCCTGTTGAAAATAATGAGATGTGGAAAGAAAAATTTACGAAGCTGTATGAAAAAATCGAAAGGGGTGCTCGCAAGTGAAGCAGATTGTATTTATAAGTGGGAAAGGTGGAACAGGAAAAAGCACCCTAGTATCATCACTTAGTTTGCTTGTCAAAAATAAAATGCTTGCTGATTGTGATGTGGAGGCACCAAATTTGCATATTCTCATGCAGGGTGAAATTTTAAAAAAAGATGATTATTTTGGTGCAAAAGAAGCTGTTATTGATTCGTCAGCTTGCATAAAGTGTGGTTTGTGCAGAGAAACGTGTAGGTTTGATGCCATTAGTGAAGAATACAAGATAAAATCCATGAAATGTGAAGGCTGTGGAGCTTGCACATTAGTATGCCCTCAAAATGCAATAAAATTGGAAGAAGTAAAGACAGGAAAAACTTTTGTGTCTAATACCCCAAGAGGAACTTTTTCTCATGCGTTGCTTGATATTGGTGCTGAAGGTTCAGGGAGACTTGTAACAGAGGTAAGAGAAAATGTAAAAAATTATAAAAAAGATGAAGAATGGTTACTTATCGACGGTTCTCCCGGTATAGGCTGTGTTGTTATTGCTTCTATTACAGGAACGGATGCAGTAGTTGTAGTTTCTGAACCTACGAAGTCCGGTCAAAGTGATCTAGAAAGAGTTTTAGGTGTAGCTAAGCATTTTGGTATACCTGCATTTGTATGTATAAATAAATACAATTTAAATTTAAAAGTAACTTCAGAGATAGAACAGTATTGTGAGAATAACGGGTATCCTGTTATAGGCAAAATACCGTTTGATCAATCTATAGTTAAAGCTTTACAGGAATTTAAAACTCCCATTGAGGCAGGTAATAATGCAATAACGAATGAGATTAAAAATATATGGACAAGACTTACTAATAAAATGAAAAAGCTAGAAGAGTAAAAAATAAATAAATATAAATTAATAATGGAAGGAGGTGTTTGAATGCCAGCATTTGATGGTACAGGGCCAATGGGTCAAGGATCTATGACTGGAAGAGGAATGGGTTATTGTGTTGTTCCCATGGTAGATAATTACAACCCATATCCAACCGTTAACCCTTCTAATTATGCACCTGCTCCGCAGATGTATTCATATGGTGCGTTTGCAGGTTTTGGAAGAGGGCGCGGTCGGGGTGGCGGCCGTGGCAGAGGATTTGCACGTAGAAACTGGTTCTAGGAGAGTAATTTTATGGCTCTAAGACGTATTACAATTTATAAACAAGATGATGTTCTTAGGAAGAAATCTAAGCATGTGATGTTTACCAGGGAGTTTTAGCTCCCTGGTTTTGTTTTTTTATTGTCTTTTTAATTCATACAATTCCTCTAGTGGAGGAATATTTTCCATCATACCCTTCTCTAGCTTTTCCCATATAACACCTGATGTAGGCTTGGGCCGCTCAGTGTCTGTTTTTACTACTCTTGTTGGCGTAACTATATAATCAACAATGGTATCAAAAGGGGTAGTTTCTATATCTATGTTAACTACCTGACAGTCATGCCCTACAGCAATTACCGGTGTTTCGGGATTTACCGTCTGAATTTCCCACAGCATTGCCCATTCTAGATCAAAATAGCCGTGCCCTTTACCGAAACGGACTCCTGAAGGTGTGATTGCAGAAGCTCCTGTTACCAGCATATCCACTTTTCCCAGTTTTTCTTTTATTTCTTTTAAGGAAATTGGCTTCATGAATTTTTCCATACCATCCAAATTGATAGCAAGTTCTTCCTTACCTTTGGGAACATCTCCGGGATAAATCGCCTGAAAGCCTCTGTTTATGCCATAAGTGGTAGTTAGCAGGGTTTTTCTGTCCTTAAGAGTAAATTCTCGGAGTTTTTCCATGTTGTTATCGGGAGTTATAAATATTACTTGAGCTTTTTTATAGACTTCCAGGTTGCGGATCAACTGAGCCCCTTTGTCACTGCCTTCATAATCCGCTATAAACTCAGCAAAATCCCAATGGAATCTTGAATCAGGTTTTGCTACCTTTCTTAACTCTGCCCAAATTTTTTTTCTAGCTTCATTGCGGTTCATATAATGCCACTCCTTTACTTTTTTACCATAAAGTCTTGTTTTTAAAATCCATTATATTGTACCAAAGCTGAAAACCAAAATCCAGCACTAAACCAGCTAAACATACCCACATGAGGATACTAAAAAAAGTTCCGGAATAAGTCATGTTAAATTCCTCCATATTAGTCAATAGTTTTTATATTTTCCTTGAGTTTATTAAAATCAAATTTTGCAGGTGATATCTTAGCGGCAATGAATAAAACACCTGAAGATACGATAATGGCAGTTACGAAACTTAACAGGTTTTGGTTATTCAGAAATAGGGGAAGGCCGCTTAAAAGTCCCAGAATAGTCCCCAATGCCGCAGCCTTTCCACTGATATGAGGGCTAAAGAGGCCGGCAATTACAGGTATAACAGCTGCAGCCGCAACCAAATCAGCTATCAACAATAAAAACAGAATGGAAGGAGCCTGAAAAGCTACCAGCATAGCACCGACTCCAAATACTATAGTGGCAATCCGAGCAACAAATACGGCCTTTCCAGGAGATAGATCAGGCAAAAAACTTTTTATAATATCCAATGAAGCGATGGATGAGAATCCTGCTAGGGCGTCAGAACCGGTTGAAGTTGCTGCAAGCACGATTATCATCATAAATATCATTGATGCCCAGGGAGGTAAGAGATAATCTGCCATTAAAGCTGTGGCGACAGAAGGATGGGGCAATTCTAGATTATAGGCTACAGCCATCAGGCCAAAAGAGGCAGCAATAATAGTCATGGGAAAAGTCATAAAAGATGCACTGATTAAACCCTTTTTCACCACTTTAATGTCTTTGGCTGAATATACTCGTTGCCAAAGTGCTTGATTTAGCAGTTCTGCTGCAGAAACGGCGATGATAATCATAAGGGCAAACTCTAATCCCGTAGGATGAAGTATATTTAGAAACTCCGGGGAATGTTTCATTATTCCATTATAGATAGCTACAGGTCCTCCGGAATTTTTAAAGGCTATGATTGCGGTGATAAACAGCATAGGAGTAATAAGGATAGCTTGCAGTCCATTGGTGAAAATAGCCGCACCCAGGCCGCCGTAGGTTGTATAAATGATAACAGGGACACCGATAATCAAAACCCCTATATATAAAGGTATATTTCCAATATAATTAAAAGCTATGCCAACACCTATGAGATTTGCTGCCAAAAGGCAAAACATATATACAATAGTAACAAACAGAACTACAACATACATTATATTTCCATATCTTACTTTGGCATATTCTCCAATGGTATTGCCTGAAGGGATCAATTCTTTAATACGGCCTGAAACCGGCAAAAATGCGATATACGATAGAGATATGGCCAATCCATAACCGATCATAGCTGTTAGCCCCTCATAATAGGCCATTTCTCCCGGGGAGAAAATAAGGCCGGTACCCACAGCGTAAGCTATAAAGGTAGCGGTCATAAAGGCAGTGGTAATATTTCTACCGGCTGAAAAGTAAGCGTCATTATCTAACATCTTTCTCTTGCTGAATCGATATCCCAACCATGTAATTGTGCACATTAGCATCAGACTGAAAAAAATCATAAGGGAACCGAAAGAAAACATTCTATATCCTCCTCTATTGTTAAATAAAATAAAAAAAAATGAAAAACGAACATTAATACATATTATTGATGAAACGTCCGTATTCAATTAAAGCATTTTAAATAACATTTGTCAATAAGCTATCACCGGCCGAGTTGATGCAGCACTCCGGGCACTGCTTCAATAAGAACAAAAACACCTATTCCTACAAAGAGAATGCCGGCTGCTAATTTTAGGTATGCGGGAGGAACATATCGTGTTACTACTTCGCCAAACAATACTCCGATTAGTGTAACCAGAACAAGAGCCAATGAAGCCCCGAAAAATATGGGCAAGGGCTTTTTATACTGTGTCACAAGGGTAAATACGGCCAGCTGAGTCTTGTCTCCAAGTTCAGCTAAGAATAACATGCCAAAAGCCATTAGAAAAAGTGTTATGTCCACAAAAAACACCTCAACTTTTATTTTTAATGTTCAAAGCTAGGTTTGCTGTGCTAGATTGCAAAACACTCATAATATTATGCACAAAGCAGAATGCAAGAATCAATAAAATCATTTATAGGTATAGTTTCTGCTGTATATTTTATAATTCCCCCTTTAGAACAATAATAAAAGACCTTTATTTCAGGTGATAAACACCCGGAATAAAGGTCTCGTTCCCGAAAGGTGAAAGCCCAGGCAAGATATTCTGCCAGCATGTTGAGCTTTCAAAGGCAAAAACCTGAACTACTCCCCTTTATATATAAATATTATACCGAGAATTAACATATTTTACAAGGAGCATTAAAATACAAAAAACCTTTGCCCGCTTTACAGTTATTATTGTTGACACCATTATTAAACTTTGATAAACTTTGGAATAATAATCGTAGCAAAATCAATTGGGGGCGATTTTTTGGATAAATTTTCTAAGGAGGGTTTAAGCTTTGACGATGTTCTGGTTTTACCCTCAAAGTCTGAGGTATTACCAAAGGACGTGGATATCAGCACCAAATTGACCAATAGAATAAAACTAAATATTCCGATTGTCAGTGCAGGGATGGATACGGTAACTGAGGCGCGCCTTGCTATTGCCTTGGCCAGAGAAGGTGGTATAGGAATTATTCATAAGAACATGTCCATCGATCAGCAGGCTATGGAAGTTGACAAGGTTAAAAGGTCAGAACACGGTGTAATAGTGGATCCTTTTTATCTTTCGCCGAATAATTTGGTCAAAGAAGCACTGGAGCTTATGGAACGGTATAGGATATCCGGTGTGCCAATTACAGAAGGGCCTAAATTGGTCGGTATTCTTACAAACAGGGATCTTCGTTTTGAAGATGATACAAGCAAAAAAATCAAGGATGTTATGACCAAGGACAATCTTGTTACGGCACCTGAAGGGACAAACCTTGATGATGCTATGAAAATCCTAAAAAAGCACAAAATCGAAAAACTACCTATAGTGGATGAGCATTTCAACTTAAAAGGATTAATCACCATTAAAGATATTGAAAAAGCCATTAAGTATCCTAATTCCGCTAAGGACCAAAATGGTAGACTTTTAGTAGGGGCTGCAGTAGGTGTAACCAGAGACATGGGGGAACGTTTGAAAGCTTTGGTTGAAGCCAATGCCGATGTAGTGGTTGTTGACACAGCCCATGGTCACTCCAAAGGTGTTTTAGAAGCTGTGTATCGAATTAAAGAAAGTTATCCGGATCTACAGGTCATAGCAGGTAACGTAGCTACGGCTGAGGCTACAAGTGATTTAATTCAAGCTGGAGCTGATGCTGTGAAGGTAGGGATGGGTCCCGGTTCCATTTGCACAACCCGGGTGGTGGCAGGTATAGGAGTACCGCAGGTGACAGCTATTTACGACTGCTGTGAAGAAGCTAAAAAACATAATATACCCATTATCGCCGATGGCGGTATAAAGTATTCAGGAGATATTGTAAAGGCTATAGCGGCAGGAGCAGACGTAGTTATGTTAGGAAGTCTCTTTGGCGGAACTGAAGAAAGCCCTGGGAAAATTGAAATATTTAAAGGTCGTAGCTTCAAGGTATACCGTGGCATGGGTTCTATGGGGGCCATGGAACAGGGCAGCAAAGATCGGTATTTCCAAGAGAACCTGAAAAAGTTAGTACCTGAAGGAGTTGAAGGTCGTGTGCCCTATAAAGGTCCCGTGTCGGAGACGGTATATCAGTTGCTTGGAGGTCTTCGAGCTGGGATGGGTTACTGTGGAGCTGAAAACATTCAAGAACTTCAAGAGGCTAAATTCATTAGAATAAGCTCAGCAGGGCTTAGAGAAAGTCATCCCCATGATATATATATAACTAAAGAATCTCCAAATTATTCGCAAGCATAGCACATAATAGGACTGGTGAAAACCAGTCCTATTATTATAGGTAGAAAAGTAAGTTTATATTGCTCAAGAATGTTGATTATGATATTATTTTTATGAGGTAATTGAAAAGCTGGGTGTGATTAAGAAATAAACATTTTCCAATATATATTTAGCAGGAAAACGGTTTATATTAGTAGAATAATATATTAAGCAATTTTGAATAAATTTTCGGTAAGTCAATATTTAAGGAGGAGATCAAGTTTGAAAAACTACAAAAGCGATATGATAAGGAATGTAGGTCTTATTGGTCACAGTGGTTCCGGAAAGACATCCTTAGCCGAAGCTATGCTGTACAATTCAGGGGCCATTGATCGCCTAGGGAAGATTGATGAGGGCAATACAGCTTGTGATTATGATCCTGAAGAGATAAAGAGAAGGATTTCCATAAGTACTTCATTGGCTCCCTGTGAATGGGAAAATATAAAGATAAATGTATTAGACACTCCCGGATACTTTGACTTTGTCGGCGAAGTAAAGAGCACCATTAGAGTTGCGGAAAATGCAGTTATAGTAACTTGTGCCGTATCCGGTGTGGAAGTGGGCACTGAACAGGTTTTTAAATATGCTGATGATTCAGGCATTCCCCGCATGTTTTTTATAAATAAGATGGATCGTGAAAATGCCAATTTCTACAAAGTTCTTGACCAGATTCGAGAATTTTTCGGTTCTAAAGCAGTTCCTCTACAACTACCTATAGGTTCTGAAGCAAACTTCAATGGTATTGTGGATATAGTATCACAGAAGGCATACAGCTTCGATGACAAGAATGTCAAGGAATGTCCAATCCCTGATGAATTAAAGGACGAGGTGGAAAAATATCGATCCATGATGGTAGAAGCTGTAGCGGAAACCGATGATGACCTTTTGATGAAATACCTAGAAGGTGAAGAGCTAACCGATGCTGAAATACAAAAAGGTCTTCGTATTGGCGTGACAAGTGGTGAAATCTATCCCATTTTGTGCGGATCTTCTCTGACAAATAAGGGTATAAATCTAGTAATGGACACAATTTGCAACTACGCCGCTTCACCTGAAGAACGACCTAAAGAAAAAGGAACAAAACCGGATAGTGAAGAAGAAATAATTAGAGAATGTAAGTTTGATGAACCATTTTCAGCACTGGTGTTTAAAACCATGGCAGACCCTTATGTAGGTAAACTGACATTGTTTAAAGTCTTTTCAGGCAGCATTAAATCTGATTCATCAGTATATAATGTCACACAAGATCAAACTGAAAAATTCGGTCAGGTATATATTATGAAAGGTAAAAAACAGGAAAATGTCACCGAAGTGTTGGCCGGAGACATAGCTGCTGTAGCTAAACTACAGAATACTTCAACTAATGACACCTTGGCTGAAAAAGAAAATCCAATTCTCCTCAAACCGATTGACTTCCCGAAGCCTGTGCTATCATTGGCTGCTCAGCCCAAGGCCTCCGGTGATGAGGAAAAGATCTCCTCAGGCCTTAGCAGGCTTATGGAAGAAGATAAAACTTTTGAAGTTATAAAAGATCATGAGACCGGCCAACTGTTGGTTTCCGGCATGGGTGAGATTCACCTTGAAGTATTGGGAGCTAAACTTGCCAATAAGTTTGGTTCGGAAATGGTATTGGATGCTCCGAAGGTTCCGTATCGTGAGACAATCCGCGGAACTACTAAGGTCGAGGGTAAACATAAGAAACAGAGTGGTGGACGTGGTCAATTTGGTCATGTATGGTTGGAAATTGGCCCATTAGAATCCCAAGAGGACTTTGAATTTGAAGATAAGATATTCGGCGGTGCTGTGCCAAGACAGTACGTACCCGCTGTTGAAAAGGGAATTAGAGAAACATTAAAAGAAGGTGTGCTTGCCGGTTATCCGGTAGTCGGTGTGAAGGTTACCCTTTATGATGGTTCATACCACCCGGTAGATTCTTCTGAAATGGCTTTTAAGATTGCTGGTTCCATGGCCTTCAAAAAAGGTGCGGTTCAAGCAAAACCGGTGCTTTTAGAGCCTATTATGGATATAACCGTTGTCGTGCCAGATAACTACATGGGTGATATCATCGGCGATCTGAATAAACGTCGTGGTCGAGTGCTGGGTATGGAGCCAAAGGATGGGAAGCAGCATATAAAAGCTCAAGTACCCATGTCCGAAGTATTTCGGTATGCCACGGATTTACGTTCTATGACTCAAGGCAGAGGTTCCTTCTCATCGACTTTCAGTCATTATGAAGAAGTACCTGCAATGTTTGCCGAAAAAATAATAGCTGAAGCTCAAAAAAATCAAGAATAACATTACCATAATATGCTCCCTCTTTTTCTGTATTTAAGTTTTAATTTAAGGAAAAACTTAAATACAAACATAGTTTAACCGTGGGAAAAATCGGTTTAAACATCGAAAAGGAGGGTATGGCATGGTCAGATCTCGAAAAAAAATGCGTGTAGGCCCCACTCCGGATAGAGTTGAGGATATCCATAAGAAGAAGGTAGATAGTCAGATTGAAGATCAACTACTTGATGACACTATGTATGGTGAAATAATACCCAGCTTAATGGGGTGGACTTCCTCCGAAGATCAGGAAGAAAGAACCAGTAGACTTATTGAGATTTCTGAAGAACTAGCAAATACAAAGAAAAAGAAGAAACAGTAAGGAGGACGGAAGTCCTCCTTTTGGTATTAATTTAAAAACAATATATATAGAAACCCTTGCAAATTTTAATAAGTTGAAATATAATATAAATGAAGGTCAGGGAAAGTCAAGATATTATTTACTCGATAGAAACCTTACGGGAGGAGGATTTTATGGCGAATCTTTCAGACATTATCGAAGCTTTTATTAAAGAAATGTTTGATGATATACCGGGAGGTATTTTAGAAATACAAAGAAATGAGATGGCAAATCAGTTCCGATGTGCCCCATCCCAGATAAACTATGTTCTCACAACTAGGTTTACCTTGGAGCGTGGATATTTTGTTGAAAGTCGCCGGGGTGGTGGAGGATATATTCGAATAAAAAAGTTAAAAATAAGAGAAGATGAATTTTTAAGGGATATCATAGAATATATAGGTGAATCCATATCGGGTTCTGATGCCAAAGCCATCATTGAGAGGCTGTGGGAAGAAGCCGTAATAACAGAAAGGGAAATGAGAATTTTATGTGCAGCAGTAAATAAGTACAATTTACCTTTAAGTCCTTTAGACCGAAACATAATACGTGCTCGTATTATGAAAGCTATAATTACTGCCATAATGGACTTTGAAGCTAGAAAAGGGGGAGAATTATGATGATGTGTGAAGAATGTCAAATGAGGCCTGCGACAGTCCATATAACTAAGATAGTTAACAATGAAAAAACCCAAATGCATTTATGTGAAGAATGTGCAAAACACAAGCACATATCGTTCTCAACAGGCCTTGGATTTGATGATGCTGCTGGTTTTTCCGTGGCCAAATTACTATCAAGCTTTTTTGAATCTCCGGAAAAGAGTCCCTTAAGTGACGTGGAGAAACTAAAGTGCAGCCGATGTGGTCTGACCTTTCAGGACTTTTCACAAACAGGCAGCTTTGGATGCAGCAAATGCTATAATACCTTTCAGGGTCAGATGAACCCACTACTTCGTAGAATT
>JAQWCA010000292.1 GCA_028706065.1 Tepidanaerobacteraceae bacterium | reverse complement strand
GTGTGGGTATGTAATACCACTTGATCAAGTTCATCTACAAAAAGACTAGACCTTCGAAGCAAATCACCAATCTGGCTTTGCTTTGGATTTACAAATACTGTTCCCATGGGATGGGTTAGTTTATCCGGAGTAACCCAAACAAGTTTCAGGTCATAACCTGATTTTGACAAAAGAACTAAGGCCTGCCGAATATCCCCTATCCCTTTAAACTCATTATTCTCACTGCCTATTATCATCAACGCAAACTCTTTCTTTTTTTCCTTAATATCTTCAGAATCGCAATAGAACAATGTGTTATCAATGGCGTTATTGATGATTATTGAATCTCTTCCAAATATTTTTTTTATTTGATTGGAAGCGCCTTTAGAAACAGTATAAATAAAAGGAACGAGCTGAAATTGTTTATATATATAGTCCTTCTCTCTCCGACAAACATCCTCCCAAGCAAACAGATGGTAATCCCCCTGTTCAAAATACACAACCGGCGCAATATCTCTTGCAATGCATTCATATATTTCTCTCCAGTATGTTGCCACGATAACATCACAGGGTGGTATCCCCAGCGCCAGTTCTTGTTCAAATGGAACCTGAAGGAACTGGACATTATTGCTTATTGGAAACCATGTTGGTTTTTCAAAATGTGAGACGATAGTGACTCGTTGATTAAATCTTACAAGATGGTTTGCATGTTCAAGAATAATTTTTGTTCCGCCGCATATTCCAACGTGAGTCATAACGTATACGATATGCAATTGACTATGTTTAGCCTTTGATACAACGAGTTCCTGTTTTTTTGCATATCTCAAATTCTTTTCTCTTCTCGAAAATTCTGCTTCTCTAAATTTTTCTAGTTCAATCACGTTTTTCTCACCCTACCCCCAGCCTACAAACCTAAATTATTCTGTTGGCTTCGTACTCCGGGCAAAATCTGATAAACCTTTGTGATCCGGTTTTCTGCCGTCGACGAAAGCCAGCTTCTTTTCCCATGTATTTTACATCTTCTTCTTTTTTACATTATTTGTTTCATTATACCACACATATAATGGGAAGGTTTTTCCAATTGCAGTTCAATTCACCTAAATCTCTGAAAATAACGCTATGCTCCATGGCAAATCTAAGACTTGCGTTTCCCATCTACGCTAAATGTTAAGGTGGTTTTTATTTTTCCTTTCCGAGAATCCCTTAGCGTAGCGGATTTAAACCATTTCCCTTTCCAGAATAATTTTCGGTTTTCTTTTAAGCGGACAATAAAATCTTGCTTTTGTTGATACATGAAATGAAACAATCCATTCATATCATATCCACGATCAAAGACGAAAGTGGCTTTTGTTTCTAGAGCAGAGATGACTTGCTTTAAACCCCGAAACAATACTTCATTAGTTGATTTATAGTCTTTCTCTTTTGAGGAGTGAATATGGGAAAATAAACTGATTGGCTGTTTCTTTCGTGCCGTTAACCCAACTACTTCGGTCACTAAATAGCCTTTTTCTATTTTGTTGTTTTTATCTGAACCGTCTCGCACCTGACCTAGGGCTTCGAATTTCACACCGCAAGGTTTAATCACGTCTGAATCATCTACAAGAATCACTGGATGGTCACCTAAGACCTTCATTACTTTTTGAGTATAGTTTGATTGGATTTCCGGGGATAGTGGTCGATTCAAATTTTGACTAAGCCGGTCTATGATATTTTTGATACGGATTGATTCATTTAAAGTAGCTGCTACATTTTTAAGGATAATGCTTCCGGATTTTAATATACCGTATATAGCTTGAGTAACAAATTTCGATTCGACCTGACCGCTGCCTTGTACTAAGCCTTTTGAAAAATTAACTATTTCCCGTTTCGTTGCGTATACATTTGTGGTAAAATTAAACATGAAAATCCTCCTTTTTAGTTTGTTTAGTATGTTTTTGTCGCTTAACAAAATTATACCAAACAACGGGGGGATTTTCCTTGTTCTCCCCCTATAAATCCATAATTTCATGTCTTTTTCCCCTAATTTTCAATCCCGTAGATCACTTTTTCATTTTCCCAATTATTTTTGCGGAAACTCAAAAACATTAACCTATTGACATTATCTTTTATTCAAGACAAAATAGTAAAGGGCGGTTTATTAGGCAATGTATTTTAGGTGACAGTTTAGGTGACACTTTAAAAAATAGCGACACTTTTTCACCAGTTTTAACCGGCTTGCACAAATCGAGGAAACTTATTAAGCCAGTCTATCAGCTTTAACGAACATTCACAAATATACCCCAAGACTTGTTCAGCCGACTTGAAAACTGTTATTTGCGATGTTGTCATTAGGGGCGGAAGGTCAAGATAGTATCTCAAATTTTCCTGTGGATAGATAAATTTCCATCAGAGAAATGTTTGACTTTTTTCCGCTTAATTGTGTATAATAGAAAAAGTCAGCTTGTGTGGAGAGATGGCCGAGTAGGTTGAAGGCGGTCGCCTGCTAAGCGATTATACGGGCTAATACCTGTATCGAGGGTTCGAATCCCTCTCTCTCCGCCAGTTCATATTTAAACCTTACTTGATATATGTTAAAAATGTGCCCGTAGCTCAGCTGGATAGAGTATTTGACTACGAATCAAAGGGTCGCAGGTTCGAATCCTGCCGGGCACGCCATTTTGAAACATTTCGTCACGCATTCTCGTGACTTTAGTTATGTGAGGTTCACAATAAATTAATGGTCAGTTTCTGACCATTTTTAAATCTAGATGGATATTCAATATTTTCCTGCGCCCGTAGCTCAGTAGGATAGAGCGGCGGATTCCTAATCCGCGTCTGCCGCAGGTTCGAATCCTGCCGGGCGCACCACCCAAAATATTGCAACAAGAAGATTATATTATATATATTTTACCTAAAATATTGTGTCGGGAAAATTACGTCAAAGAACAGCGAAGCAGGGAATGAATAAGCAAAGGATCGATTGTTATGTGCCGTGGTTTAGCTGAAGATGAGCGGATAAAGCACGAATTTTTTATGAAAAATGCACTTG
>JAQWCA010000291.1 GCA_028706065.1 Tepidanaerobacteraceae bacterium | reverse complement strand
TAAGGCCTTGTAGATCTTTAATCCATTTTTCTATGGCTATTAAGGGCACTAAAGAAGGTTTAAGCTCTGTAACTTTATGACCTACTCTGCGAGCTAGCTCATATCCATCTCCAGTGGAGCCAGTTGCTGGATATGAGAGGCCCCCTGTAGCAACAATTACATTATCGCAGTAAAATGTTTCACTGTGGTCACCAAATTTTATACCTTTAATTTTATTGTTTTCTATGATAAAGTCCTTTACACGGCTTTTATACTTAACATGAACGTTTGCATTGGTAACTGCACTATGAAGAGCATTTAAGATATCCAAAGATCTGTCTGATACGGGAAAAACTCTGCCACCCCGCTCAGCCTTTGTTTCAACTCCAAGTTTTTTAAAAAAGGTGATTAAATCTTTATTAGAAAATGTAATGAGTGAACTAAAAAGGAACTTTCCGTTACCAGGAAAATGAGCTATGAACTCATCTAATTCCTTTGTATTGGTTAAATTGCATCTGCCTTTTCCGGAGATCAGTATTTTTCTTCCCAAGTTAGGGTTTTTTTCAAAAAGGTAAACCCTTGCTCCTCCCATAGCAGCATTATAAGATGCCATAAGACCAGCAGCACCGCCACCAACTACGGCAACTGTTTTTATCATTTTATCATCCCGTTATCGCTTTATTTTCCTAGACAAAAGTAAAAGTTGGCTTCTAAGTTCTTCATTCATTCTAAATAGTATTCTTTCCAAATCACTGTTTGTAACAAGCATTTGTGATGGTTCTAATATTTCAAGCTTTCGGAATTCCTCTCTCATCACAAAACGTATCATATCTTCCACTGTGTCAGCACGCATAGTTATTTCCGCCGGAGCATAAGCTATCTTATCACCATGAGAATCATCGCAAATCACATAAGGTTCAGATGAAATATCATAGTCATCAAATGATACCCCTTGAATAGGAATGTTTTTCAGCAAGGCTATTTGTTCCTCGCGGCATTCTTGGGCTACCTGTTCCACGGATTTTCCACCAAACAAAAATCGACCAGGTTTATATTCCCCCTTGAAATCAAATCTAACCTTAAATCTTATTTTACTTTGGACAATTTCATCACCAAGTTTTACCTTGACCATTGGCTGGCCCTCCATTTATATTATCTTCTTAAGTTCATCCATGGAACTTAAAACTGTTGCTCTTTTTTTAATTTCATTATATATGTTAGAAGCTTGACCATTTGTATAGTCTCTTTGATTTATGCTTTTTTCTTCAAGAACAAATGTTAATTTTTCAGCAACTAGTTGTTTAAGACAGGCAAGATTTTTTAAATTACCGAACCCAAAAGGTATATTTGCTAAAATTATAGCATCAGACTTATTAATGTGATACACGTTTTCAATTATTTTTTCATCGCTGATAGGTGAAAAGGGAATTTCCTCAACTATAGTAAAACCTAAAAGTTTGGCGATTTTCCAATCGGTATCACCTTTGTTCAAAACTCCAGTAGAAACTTCATAGCCTCTTTGACTCAAGTAATTTAACAATATTTCCCCTTCTCCTCCACCGCAAATTACATGAAGACTCTGAAAAGGCTTGGGCATATTATTTTTATCTGTCAAATTTAAAAATACTACAACCGGATGATGGCTGCCTTTTGGAAAACTTACATGTACATCCATATTAAAAACTTCTTTGATATTTTGTTTATTTAACACTTCCGACAGAGAGCCTATTTTGAATATCCTATGTTCTTTCAAAAGTATAGCTTTATTGCAGAACATCGACGCAAGATTCATATCATGAAGTACTACTAATATAGTTAAAGATTTATTAACACATAAATCTTTCAATAAATCTAGCAATTCCCATTGGTAGTTAATATCAAGGTGCGAAGTTGGCTCATCTAATAGAAGCAAAACAGGTTGTTGTGCAAGAGCTCTGGCTATTAATACCCTTTGTTTTTCTCCGCCACTCAATTGATAAATGGGTTTTTCTCTGAGATGCCAAACGTCCATGGCATCCATAGATTCTTTGATTATAGCAAAGTCATTTGACTCTTCAGATTCAAAGCTCTTGAGATGCGGATTCCTTCCCATCGCAACTATTTGTTCTGCAGTAAATCCTATGTCTAAAGATGTATCTTGGGGTACTGAAGCAACTCGCTTTGCCAAATCTTTGACTTTTAAATTTAAAATATTAAACCCATCTATATAAACATTACCCTGATTGGGTTGTAACCATCGGTTAATGTTCTTTAATAGGGTAGTCTTTCCGCAGCCATTTGGCCCGAGAATGCCAACAAAATCACCTATCTCCAGTGTAAAGCTAATTTCTTTTAATATATCTAAATTATCATAACTAAAACTAAGATTTTCGACCTTCAACATTTTTTTAGACAATTTAATCACCCTTTATCCCAACGCAATTAATACCTCTCTTACTATTTTAGCTGCCAAAAGTGAGGTTATTTCAGAAAAGTCATTAGTGGGGGAAACCTCTACCAAGTCAAACCCCACTACGTTTAAGGTTTTAACACGAGATATGACCTCTAATATTTCTTTGGAACTACATCCTCCTGGTTCAGGAGTTCCGGTGCCTGGAGCAAAAGCAGGATCTACCACATCGATATCTAGCGTTATATATAAAGGGCGATTCTTTAATTCTGGAAGCACCTTTAAAAAGGGAACCTTTACTTCTATAGAATGCATATGAGAATGCTGTTTTGCATATAAAAACTCTTCTTTTATTCCAGACCTTATGCCAAAATGATAGATATGTTTATCTTTTATACATTCCGAAATTCTTCGTAAAACAGTAGCGTGCGACAGTTTCTCTCCTAAATAACTATCTCTTAAATCCGCATGAGCATCAAAATGAAGCACAACTAGATCTGGAATTTTTCTTACGACCTGTTTTATTATAGGATAACTTATGAGGTGTTCCCCCCCTAAAAAAAAGGGGGTTTTTTCGTCATCCAGAATAATTTTTGCAACATCACCTATGATGTCAAGACTTTTTTCCACGTTGCCGAAGGGAATATCCACAT
>JAQWCA010000290.1 GCA_028706065.1 Tepidanaerobacteraceae bacterium | reverse complement strand
TTGGAATCAATTTGATAACTCTTATCTTCTAAACAAAGGTATATACTATTTATTTTGTATGATATCAAACCTTTTTTATCCACGTCAGCCAGAATCGCAACAGTTTTTAAAGATTTGATTTTTTCTACTAGTTTTACAAGTGATTCAACTTTTTTTATTTCTACTGTCTTTTCAACCGTTGGTTCTTCAATATCCATCGGTCGTTGAATCCGATTGATTAAACTATAAAACTCCATATCTCGGAATAAATCAATTAATTTTTCATAATCCGGTTCACAATAAACCATATCATCAAGATTAAAATCTAAAGACATATCTCTTATGATAGTTGCAAGATATTTACTAATTTTAGCTTGCTCGCTGTATCGTTCAAGGTTCTCTCGAAGTTTACCCTTGAGTTTGTCGATATTTTTTAGAACATTATCAACAGTGCCAAACTCTCCAATGAGTTTAGAAGCTGTTTTCTCACCCACTCCCGGTACACCCGGGATGTTGTCTGATTTGTCTCCCATTAAACCCTTCATATCTGCTACGGCTTCCGGTGTGATACCATATCTTTTTTTGACTTTTTCTGGATCATAGATTTCCATTTCTGAAATACCTTTTTTAGTAAGCATAACACTTGTGCTAGAGGAAACTAGCTGTAAGGCATCCTTGTCTCCAGTGATTATTAATGAAAAAATCCCCGCTTCTTCTCCTTTTTTTGAAAGAGTTCCCAGTATGTCATCGGCCTCAAACCCATCAGCTTCGAGAAAACTTATGTTAAGGGCTTTTAGAATTTCCTTCAAAAGGTCGAATTGCCCTATCAACTCATCAGGAGTCCTCGGCCGATTTGCTTTATAAGCAACATATTCAGTATGCCTAAAAGTGGGACCTTTTTTGTCGAAAGCTACTGTTATGTAATCTGGTTTTTCATCCTGTAATACTCTAAAAAGCATATTGAGAAAACCATATACTGCGTTAGTGTGCGCCACTTTAGATGTTCTAAGGGGCGGCAGTGCATGAAAGGCCCTGTGTAATAGACTATTTCCATCAATTAACAGCATTTTTTCCATATTACTCAACTCCTGTCTTTCTATTATTTCACCAAAAAACATTAAAAACCTGCAAAAAAATAAAAAAAGCCCTAAACCTTTAGGGTTTTAGAGCTAATTTTTCTTTTTCCTATTAGCAAAACCTTTAAAAAGTAGATGAATACATTTGTATAGTAAACCTGCAATTATTGCTACAGGTAGCAAAGCTCCTATGACCTCTGCTAATGTTGCCAATATACTTAGAGAAAAATTTATTGTAGCTATAAATCCCTGTTTGCATCGTCGAGCTAATTCAGACAAAGTAACCATGCCTAGTTTTTCTTTTGAGGGTTCCTGTTCAATTAAATTCAAATTGACAAGAGACATCTCTACCATTTTATCCCATGCAGTCAATTGACCTGTGAGCACATCAATATCGGTCCTGACCCGATTAAGCTCATTTTCTATGCGCAGTACCTCATCGACATTTTTTGCCATCTTTAATATTTCAAGAAGCCTTTGTTCCTGTTGCTTAAGATTATAGACTCGAGCACTGGTATCGTAATAGGCTTCGGTAATGTTCTCTCCACCCAAACGTTGACTCCGAATCCTTCCCATAGCTTTAAACTCGTCTAACGCTTTAGTAAGTTCAGCCTGGGGTATTCTCAAGGCCATGTGAGCTCTTCGAGAAGAATCGGCAGAGTTTGCACCAGAGATTTCACTGTTCTCTATATAACCTCCCAAATTATTGACAAGATTTATAATATCATCAACTTTTTTATCAAAATTCTCCACATATATGGACATATCAGCATTTTTTATAATCTTATCGGATCTTTCCTCAGTAGAGAGGTTTTTGAGTTTTTGGCCCCCTCCACGAAGGTCTGCAGCTGCACCGAAGATTTCATTTTTTCCCTGTTCCTGAGAAAACATCCGGACATCGTCATTCATCATTGGAGATTCAGCGGCCGGAGCTGATTCCTGAGTCGCTTCATCTCTCGCACTCTTCGTAGCAAAATTCATATTTGAATTTCCCAAATTGTAGACGGTCGCGACAAATATGCCGATGAGAAATGTACCTGCCACCGCAATAAAAGCCCTCTTGTGCTGATAATAAAAATTCAATAATAATGCCGGAATATCTTTAATAAGGCCTATAAGGTGATTCGACTTGCTGAGTGGCTTTTGTTCGGAAGAAATACTATTTATTTTTTCCATTAGGCTCTGCGCAAAATCCGGTGGCAATTCAACTTGTCCTAATGAATTGGCCGTTTTTATTATTTGCTGAAGTTCTTGTACTTCTTGCCTGCAATCAGGGCAAACTTCTAAATGCTCATCAAGAATAGCTTTTTCCTCATTGGTCACTAGGCCTTCGATGTATTTGTCAATCAAATTTTCGTAGGTTTTGCATGCCACGTCGTTTCCCCCCTTTGCAAATATTTAGACGTCATTTACTGAAAAAAGTTCCGGATCTTTGAGCTTTTCTTTTAAAGCCCGGCGACCTCTGCATAATCTTGATTTTATGGTGCCGAGGGAGCACGATAATATGTCACTGATTTCAGTATAGCTAAAACCCTGAATATCCCTTAATATCACACACATTCGCTGTTCTTCCGATAGAGTATTGATTGCTTTCATAAGAGTATGTTTAATTTCTTGATTTTCTACAAACTCTTCCGGTGATTCGGTATGCGAACCGAACTTTACATCACCACCCACGGCCAATTCCTCTTTTATAGGAAGCATATCCTCTTTCTTCTTCCTCAAAAAGTCTATGCATGTATTTACCGCAATACGGTATAACCATGTGGAAAAACTTGAATTTTCCCTAAATCCATGGAGGGAGGTAAACACTTTAATAAATATCTCCTGGGTAATATCCATAGCATCTTCTGTATTGTTGAAAAATCGGTATACCGTATTATATACTTTTCTCTCATAGCCGGAAATTAGATCTTCAAAGGCTAAAGTATCACCTCTTTTTGCCCGGCGTATAAGACTTTTTTCAAC
>JAQWCA010000289.1 GCA_028706065.1 Tepidanaerobacteraceae bacterium | reverse complement strand
TCATACACAATTTTTTAATACAGAAAATGCTTTAGGGTCGGCTGTTATAGGTCTCACGGCGGCTATGGAAGAGCAAAAGAAGAAGGGTGCAGATCTGGATGATGAAGCGTTTACATCTATTAAAACCGGATTGATGGGTCCATTGGCCGGTGTTGGCGATCCACTCTGGCAAGGAGTTGTCATACCGCTGCTATTAGTGTTCTTTACCGGTCTTGCCATAGAAGGAAACGTTATTGCGCCTATTCTTTACTCAGGCATTTTCTATGCGTTATATTATGGTGTTGGATATTGGTTGCTGAATCTCGGATACTACAAAGGTAGTGAAACCATATTAGATTTGATGGAAAGCGGAATCATTAACAAGGTGATTACCGGGGCCGGTATACTTGGTAATGCAGTCATAGGCGGACTTGTCGCTAATTATGTTTCGGTAAGCACCGCTATCCGGATTGAGCAGGCCGAAGGTCAAATTTTTGAATTACAAACCTCTCTGTTCGATCAAATAATGCCTGGCATGCTGCCACTGGCATTAACATTGTTATGCTATTGGCTGCTCAAAAAAGGAGTTTCTTCAGTGAAAGTTATCCTTATAGTTGCAGCAGTAGGTGTTATTGGCGGGTTGACCGGTATTTTGTAACATGTGACAAACGTGGTGCTGAAAACTCAGCACCACATTTAGAATAACATTTACGTGAAAGGACATAAAAATGAGTGAAAAAATGAAAGCAGTTGCGATTGTCGAAAAGAAAAAAGTTGAGCTTATCAATTTAACCAAGCCAATACCTAAATCAAATCAGGTTCTCATCAAAATCAAGGCTTGTGCTTTATGTACACATGAGCAGAGAGTATACTTAGGTATTTCAAAAATGCCACTGCCATTTATAGGGGGACATGAAATCACAGGTGAAATCGCACAAATCGGCATGGATGTTGATGCTAAAAAATACAAGGTCGGTTCAAAGGTTGCTGTAAGAATCCTTTATAAATGCGGGTCATGCTATTATTGCCGCCGTGGCAAAGAAAATCTTTGTGTTGAGACGAACAGGCTTACAGTGAATGAACCTGAGGCATCAGGCATTGGTGGTTTAAGCGAGTTTATTGTCGCAGATACTTCACAAATATGGTTATTGCCTGATGATATTTCATTAGAGAAAGCCACATTGGCTGAGCCTGTAGCTTGTGTGGTTAACAGCATTGAAAAAGGGAAACCGGAATTAGGTGATGATGTTGTCATAATTGGTGGTGGTATCATGGGTATGCTGCATTTACTTTGTGCAAAACTGCGGGGTACTCGTGTCATAATGCTGGAACCAATCGAAGAGCGCAGGAAATTAGCAAAAGAGTTAGGCTGCGATATTACCATAGACCCTATGCACACAGATCCGATACAAGCCGTTAGGGCTATTACCGACGGAAGAGGGGCTGAAGTTGTGTTTAATACAACACCGATTTCGGCAGTGGCTGAACAGGCAGTGCAATTGACAGGAAGTATGGGGCGGTGTATTATGTTTAGCTCTCAACATCCGGATAAACCTATCAATATTAGTCCCAATTGGCTTCACCATTCGGAAGCGGTTATCACAGGAGCTGTAAGTCCCAGTGTGCGCTCCTTTGATACTTCTGTTAACTTATTGACAAAAAATCTTATCAATCCGGAAAAACTTATATCCGGAGTATTTGATTACACAGAGGCCGATAAAGCATTTGAAGAAGCGGTCAAGCCTGACACTTTCCGTATTATTGTCAAATTTGATTAAGGGGGACAAAAATGTTAGTAAGAATATCAGAAATGTTAAAGCATGCGAAAAAAGAAGGTTATGCAGTACCGGCCTTGGCTGCGATTGATGAGCTAACAAGTCGTGCCGCCATAGAAGCTGCCGAGCGGATGAAGTCCCCCGTAATTCTTCTCTGTATGGAAAACGGCAATAAGGATTTGTATTATTTTGGAAAGATGATTAATGACTTTGCCATTAGAGCCCAAATTCCGGTCGCACTGGTTTATGACCACACTGCAAGTTTTGAGTCTGCAGTCAAAGGTATCAGAGCCGGTTTTAATTGCATCATGGTAGACCGTTCACAGCTTCCTTATGAAGAAAATGTTGCTCAGGTTAAAGAGCTTGTCAGAATCGCTCATGCGGTAAATGTTGAGGTTGAGAGTGAGTTGGGGCATGTAGGTATGGAGGACAGTGATGCAAAGGACAGTGAATATTCTCTTACAGTACCTGATGAGGCAGTAAAATTTGTTGAGGAAACTAATGTGGACTGTTTAGCAGTCGCAATAGGAACATCCCATGGTGTATATAAAGGTAAGCCCAAATTGCGTTTTGATTTATTGGAAGAATTAGCGGAGAAAGTACCCGTTCCTTTAGTACTTCATGGAGGCTCGGGCACTGGAGATGAAAATCTTGCTAAAACATGCAAAAAGGGTATTTGCAAAGTCAATATAGTAAATGATTTGTATCGCAGTGCATATAATGCGTTGATATCAGACGGAATGGCAGGTAACAGAATATATAATTTATTTCCGGTATTATCCAATGGCTATATAGAAACAGCGATGCATTTTATGAAAGTTTTAGGGAGCGCGGGAAAGGCCTTATAGCTATGTCAATAGACAAGATAGAATTGCGATTAGCCCGAGGTGACAAATTTAGAGTTTCTCCAGGCTCTTTATTTGACAAAATGATTATATACAGGAAAAAGTTTAATAGATGGAACCGATGGATATGACAGCTGTAATCTATCGGTTTATTTACGGCATAGAAATTATATGTCTTCGCCCGGATGTAAAAAAAGAAATGTTATAAGGGGAAAAAATGCCATAAGAAAAAGATAATATGAAATAAGAGTGCCCTATCCATTTATGAAAAACTTAGGAGAGGTGAAGTAATAAAGAAAAAAGACCTCACTTCAGGATTTTGGGTTAATGAAAAATCGATTCAACGTGAGATAAAGGAAAATAGTAATCACATCTTTGAAAATCAACAAATTTACGGTGACGTTGATTTGGTTTATAGTCAGGTTGTATGATT
>JAQWCA010000288.1 GCA_028706065.1 Tepidanaerobacteraceae bacterium | reverse complement strand
TTACCTCAAAACACAGCAAGGCTTTCTCATAAAACCCAGTGTTTCCAAAGATTACACTACCTTGCATAAACCTGCATAATACCCAAAATCGTATTCCTAAACCCGCGTCGGATGCTCGAATCATCTCGGGAGTGCCAGGTGCTTGGCATATTCACTCAGAATATGCCGGGCGTTTTTATTTTTAATGAAAACGCGTAAGCGCCTTACGGGCGGGGACAAGTCCCCCCCGTATGCCCCCCGGAAGCAGTAAATTTATATAAGGTAAACACACCTATCTCAAGCTAGCTTTTAGTGCGGACGAGATGATTCGAAGATCCGACGAGATAGGGTTTGGGGAAGAGTATCTTCCCCATCAGAGTTGCATCGTCTATTAACTATTTATGGTTATGTTGACGGTGCAACGAATCACAGCTTCGGGGGTGACAGGGTCAATTATTTTTGTTGCTTTTTTTCTTTTCTTGCTCTATTGTTATTGTTGGCGGCATAATAAAATAATTATCCGTAAGGAATTTGGTATGTGAACTCATAGTTGATTCGGTGTTCGAGATAAATGCAGAATAGTGCTTCCGGCTCTACGGAAACTTTTGAGTTAAGCTTTAGAGAAAATGTGTTTTCCTTTAGATCCAATATAGCCGGTATTTTCTTCTTGATTTCCCATAAGGTTTTCAATCCTGCCAAAAGCATCACCTACACCCATGGCAATGTAAGTTCCGATTAACTGGTTTATGCTGCAATCTTCAGCTTTTGCCCTTTGACTAACCTGTTTGTGAAGTGTTTTGGGCAAGCGAATAGAAAGTTTACCAGAAAAGTCGTCCAGATCTTTGTAATACTGGGGCATGGGAATTTCCTTCCCATCTTCCATCGCAATTTCGATCAAATCCTCCGCAACGGCATAAACATCAGCTATTGCTTTTTCCATGGTTTCACCATCACCAAAACAATCTAATTCCGGAATGTGTGCAATATAACCACCGCCATCTGCTTCGGTCACCTTTGTAATTTCTACTTTGTAATCCTTTACGCTTCTCATTTCATATTCCTCCCATTCTGGCCACTCGGCTAAGAAACATTTCTTATTTCCTGCTTTCTCATTTAATCTATTCCTTCCCAAAATCAGGATTGGCTAATTCAAATTTTTTCAACGCCTTTTTAATATAAACTTCTAATATCGGCCTATTAAAAGGGATTGTAACCGCATCCTGGATTCCATGTAGGTCGGGATGTGTATAGACATGATGGCTGGATTTCTTGCTCCTATGGGCAAACCCTCCGGCTTCCATCAATGTATTTATATCCTCAAAACTTACGTTTTTAGGGTTCCTCTTTATTTTTTTGTAAAGATTTTGTACAGACATTCTTTTGATTTCCTTTATAGTATACTCAAAACAATTCTATTTGATACTACATATGATACCACTTTGAAAATAATTGTAAACAGATTCTATCAAATATAACAATAAATTTACTGGGGAAGAACAGTGTCCTCAAAAATAGACAATCTAAAAGGCCATACTGCTGGATTAGTTGCACTGAATAAGTCGATATCATCAGCAATGCCAATAAACGGATAGTATACATTGCACCCGGTATTTGGTTCTCTGTGGCTAAAGCAATATTAGTGCATTTTTTTCTGGGTATTGGCTTGCTTCTACTCCATGCATGAGTTCAGCAAGAGTAATTGCTGAAATAGCAATGCCTTCATTCATGTTTGAGTTAAGGTTTTTGAGTACACTTTCTGGTTTTTTCTTTATGAGATATATACATATATTTGTATCCAGCATGAAAAATAGCATCACCTTACTTTCACGCCCTCATTCTAATCCATATGGGCGTAAATATAACACCTTCTCGCCATTATTGTTCGTATGTATTGTGATTTATACGAACGAAAAAGATAGAGGTATGTTTATGACATTAGGAGAAAAGTAGCGATGCTACGCACGGAGCATCGCCTATCCCAGGGGGATCTTGCAGAAAAGATGGGTGTGTCACGACAGTCCGTTTCAAAATGGGAAACAGGAAGTAGCGTTTTCGATTTAGATAAACTTGTCGCTTTGAGTGAGTTGTTTGATGTTTCTCTGGATACCTTGTAAAGGACCAAGATCCAAAAGAGAACACAGTTCCACAACCGACTGCACCTCAGCAATCACCGGAAAAGTATTCATCACGGAAAATCGCAGGATGGATTTTGCTCAGCATTGGATTACTCAGCTTGGGCAAGATGGTCTTCCCATCGGAATAGGTTATTGTAACCCATGATTCAACAGAAGTCCCATCCATACCTTCAACTATAATCCGTTCTTCCCCTTTTGCGAGGTTTGGGTTTGTTATATAATACTTAGAGGTTTGTGTTCTGCTTAATACCTTGTGGCCCCACTCCACGTTAGGGGGTTTTTCCTTACCATACAAAGATATATAAAGCCTATTTTCTATGCCCTCTGCCCAAATTAATATGGGAAATTCAGTGTTGTTCCTAAATCTTAGATCTTTAGAACCATACGATACCGTAGCATCCTGCCCATAGGGAACATAAGACACGGGCATGAAGTGATTATATCTTTCCACTACTTCTAAATTGCTGGCTACTGAAATATTATATAATGTAGTTGCAATCTTACATACACCGCCCCCAACAGTGTCTGTTATCTTAGAACCAATATATGATTGGCCGGCCTTATATCCTTTTTTTGCATCGTATGGCCCAATTGCTTTGTTTTGAGAAAACACTTCGTTTGGCTTAACCACAAATCCTGCAATTTGACTTGCAGCCAATTTGACATTAAATTCTTCACTGGGTAATGCATCATTAAAAACAGTACAATAGGCAGCCATTAAAACATGTGTGTCATTTTCCTCTTGCGCCTTTAAAAATTTTTTATCGTGTTTCCATGGTAAATTGTAAACGGCACCGGAAACGTCAGGTCTATCGATTTCTATGGTTTTACTTACTTCCACATCATTTGGTATTAATATAGAAAGTGATATTAGCATAATGACTATTGCGAAAATAGTATATGATATTTTTTTCATACCAAATCCT
>JAQWCA010000287.1 GCA_028706065.1 Tepidanaerobacteraceae bacterium | reverse complement strand
AGACTACGGCCTCATTTATGCCGGTGTACAAAAGAATGTTGGCCCGGCTGGCGTAGTAATTGTGATCATCAGAGAGGATCTTATCCGTGAAGATTTGGACGAAAAAGTGCCTACATATATGCGCTACAACATACACGCAAAGAGCGGTTCCTTGTACAATACGCCGAACTGTTGGAGCATATATGTTTGTGGAAAAGTTTTCAAACACCTTAAAAAAAGCGGCGGACTTTCTGCTATGCAGAAGAGGAATGAAGAAAAGGCTGCGATTTTATATGATTTTCTCGACAATAGCAAAATGTTTCACGGCACGGTGGAAAAGGAATACCGCTCCTTGATGAATGTCACCTTTGTGACGGGAGACAAAGAACTTGATGCAAAGGTAGTTGCGGCAACCAAAGCAGCTGGCTTTGATAACCTGAAAGGGCATAGGAGCATCGGCGGCTTACGTGCATCTATCTATAATGCTATGCCCAAGGAGGGCGTTGAGGCTCTGGTTGCATTCCTTGAAAAATTTGAGAATGAGTATAGGGTATGACATAAATTTTTGGGAAATTCATGGGGCGGATTTAGCAGGAAATTATGGATGTTAAAATTAAATTTTGTTTTTATATCAAAAACTCCATCTACCTGTTGGAGTTTTTGCCTTTTTTCCTAAAACCGTAATTCAGGTATTACACTGTCGGAATATATTTGCCGCTGGCGACTTACTCTCACAGCCTTTGAACTTACAAATAAGCAATATCAAGATAATTGATGTAGCAATAAAATACGGATACAATTCCCCGGATTCTTTCACAAGAGCATTTCAGAATTTGCATGGTGTAACACCTTCAGAAGCCAGAAACAACTACACCTCCTTTTAAGGGATTATATTGTTTGTTAATTCATGATAAGATATAAGTGTAGTTTGATGCTCACTTAGCAGAAAGGGTGTAGACTCCTGAAAAATTCTCGGCAAAAACGTGTACATACCAGTTTTTTGTTAAAAATCACAATCTTAGTCACAGTGTTATGCGGTATTATTATGATTTATTCCTCTAACATTCTATATCGTGGGTGGTTAGATTATCAGCAAGCAAAAGAATGGAATATAATTCGGAATATAACAAGTCCTTTTGCGGATGCCCTGAAAAACTTTATGTTCGAAAGAGGCCGGATGAATGTAGTTCTTGCCGCACATGATCCGATTTCTAAAGAAAACAGTTCTTTTATCAATGAACGAAGGACGGCTTCTGATAAGTTTTTTGAGGCTGGGCTTTCCATAATGGATAAAGAACATTCTAAAGAATCGGAATTGCTCCGTAAGGAATATGAAAAAATAAAGGCTTTACGAATTAAAATGGACGAAGAATCCCAAAAACCATTACTTCAGAGAACCTCAGACATTCGGACACTATGGTATACAAACTGCACCGACTACATCAACCTTGTCAGTGTTACTCTTAAGAAAATTGCTGGAATTTCCCCAAATAGCGATCTGATTGGTAATTATTACGAGTTAATTATTGACACTCTTCGTTTCAGAAGTATCGTCGGTAACGAATCTTCCATTTTTACTTCGGCTATTACCGGCAGTAAAACCATCAGCAAAGATGAATATGCAGCACTTCTGTTATTAAGGGGAGAGTCGAAACAGGTTTGGTCTGAAATGAAAAATGAAGCTATGATGATTGATTCAGATAATCTTATAGCAGTGCTGCAAACCGTCAATGATAGATATTATAACCAATTCCGGTCCAATCAGGACAGACTTCTAGAGCTTGCTTTAAAAGGTCAAATATATGATGGTGCCGGTAAAGAAATTGCCAAGTTATCTGTGCCGGCTCTTGACTCTATTCTTCTTCTTGCCGATGAAGCAATACAAGAAATGCATATAGTAAATCAAAAAAGTATCAAAAATGGATATGCAAGCTTCATAAAAGGCATACTGCAATTGCTGGTAAGTATTTTGATTATCATATTTATACCCACCTTCCTTAAAACCAGATTGATCCAACCGCTAAATACCATAGTAGATTTAATAGAAGACCTTAGTTTAGGAAAAACAGACATTATAAATCCTTTTATTCAAAGAAACGACGAAATAGGAAAGCTCGCAAATGGCGTTGAAATGTTGCAGAAAAGCATTGAAGAAGAGCAAGCGTTGAAACTTGAATTACAGGAGGCAGTTGTAAAACTGGAGGAACTTTCCACAAAAGATCCTTTAACTGCTCTATATAACCGAAGATATATTGTTCAAAGGATAAATGAATTAGAAAGAAGGTATCAGAGAAGCCAATCCGTTTTTTCGATCATAATTTCTGATATTGACCTTTTTAAAACCGTTAATGATTGCTATGGGCATGATTGTGGCGATTTAGTGCTTTCCAATATTGCAAGCCTTATATCTGGCTGTTGCAGGGAACAAGATATTGTAGCAAGATGGGGCGGAGAGGAGTTTTTGATTCTTTTGCCGGATACAAATCAAGATGGGGCACAAGTTTTGGCAGAAAGGATTCGAAAAGAACTGGAAGACAAAACCTTGCAATGTGGAGACATCAGCTTGAAAATAACAATGACTTTCGGAGTGTCGGAATATAGTAAATCACTTGGTATAGAAGGCACCATTAGGAATGCTGATATGGCTTTACTACATGGTAAAAATCACGGGAGGAATCAAGTTATTGTATTTTAAGCCATATCCAGCACTTAGTACCAAGAACTCATGCCGGAAAATGAAGAATATGAACCGATACAGATAAGAAATGAACAAGCCCGCATTGTTGGTATTGTTTGTGGAATCATAAAAAGAGTTTATGAACATATGTAGAGGGACTTTCTCAGGAAAGATTTTGATGTATTTCTTCGCCGTAGAGCTGAGATTGTTCAAAAAGCAGTAGAAGTAATTAAATAACAATAAGCCAAGCAATTTTCTTTCAAGAAATTGCCTGGCTTTATTTTTTATGAAGGTTTATCATTAACAAAAAGTTAAATATCTGAATAGATTATATAAAATGCCTTCCTTTGAGGAGTGAGAAATATAATGATACAAAACCAATCCCCTGCAATTATTAAAACCCAC
>JAQWCA010000286.1 GCA_028706065.1 Tepidanaerobacteraceae bacterium | reverse complement strand
GAATCCAATCCGTTTATTGAATTAACGATGCCTTTAGGAATGGAAGGCATGGCTTCCCTAAGTAAGTTTCGAAGCTTGGAGAAAGCAGCGATTTTAGACTATGGGCCACCTAAGTCGGTGTCCTTGCCGGAACTTGTAAAATCAACAAGTAATCAAGATACTATAGGTGTCAATAAGACGGCAGATTCTTCTGACATATGCAGGACTTATGATGTCAAGCTGGAGATAACAGGAGAGCCTGCTCCTGCACCGGTGGATGTGGTCTTGGTAATAGATAGGTCGGGAAGCATGGATGCAAGGGTAGGCGGGTGGTTTTCTCCTACTGTCATGGATTATGCTAAGGATGCTGCAAGGGAATTCACGGATAAAGTCTTGGCTGACAGCAATAACCAAGTAGCCGTAGTATCGTTTTCAGGTCCGCGGTATATAGGAAATATCGGAGCGGCCACTGATGCAACACAACACATCGGGCTTTCAAATAATGCGACTTCTGTTAAGAATGCAATAAACAACATTACGACATATTATGGAACGAACATAGAGGCCGGATTTATCATGGCACGAAATATTCTTCTGTCTACTGGGCGCCAAAATGCTAACAAGGTCATAGTTCTGCTTACTGACGGTGTAGCTACCTGTAGTATAGGAAATCCCGCCGGCCCCAATGAACCCAGCAACCACAATGCTCATACAATTGCAGCATATGAAGCAGGGCAAAGCTGCTGGGATGTGGCGATGGTGTTTACTGTAGGGCTTTTAAATCAGATAACCAACTCAACAACTAAGACTATAGCCTGTGAAACCCTCCAATGGGCTCAAAATGCCGGCTACTATGAAGCAGAAGACGCTCCTGATTTATCGGGGATTTATGACGAAATATCCAACCAGCTTGGCTACTCGGCCATAGATGCCATTGTGACCGACATAATAAATGAAAACTTTGAACTGGTTACAGGCAGTCTTATACCCAGCCCAAATGCACCGGTGAGTTATGATGCAGTTACCCAAACTATTACCTGGAAACCCGGTACAATAACAAACTTGGCAGAATTAACCTATAAGATTAGGGCAAAAGACGGTGTTAAAGGCAACAACTTACTCACAAACTACAGTGCCATACTTCGGTACACCGATATTAACGGCACTCCAAATGTGGAGCAGACCTTCCCGGTTCCAACAGTCAATGTAATAGGCGTGGATGCCGGACCGGATTCGGTCATAGTTGTAGGTGATGTGATTAATATCGGTCAGAATTTACAGGTATATGGCTATGAGCCTTTTGAGTACTTATGGACCAATGATACTGATCCTGATTGGAGTTTAAGTGAGTCTAACCCGGCACTTCAACCCGAAGAGGACACGGTTTATACCATTGAGATTACGGACAGCAGCGGGTGTAAAGCGACTGATAGCATTTTGGTGACAGTCAAAAAAGGAAAAATATTTATCAGAAAAACTGTTTCACCCGGGATCGGCGGTGTAGATACTAACAAAGAGTTTGTAGTACACATTGACGGACCTAGCGGAAAAGAGTGGAATACTTTTATAAAGCATAATGAAACAAAACAGCTTGGTAATCTGTGGCCAGGACCTTATGAAATAGCTGAGGTTGTGCCTATGGATTATAGTTTGATAAGCATCGTCAATTCAAATTTCAACATAACTAGAGAAATGATATTAAATGATACGGTTGTTACGGTTACTGTAACGAATAAGAAGGTAAACGACTCTTGGTTCCGAGATGAAGATGAAAAGAATAACTTTTTTACCGTTGTAGTTTCATATAACACAAATAATACTACGGGGCAAGAAAAAGACGAAAATTTAATAATGGGCGTGGAAAGCCTGGAGGCTATCCTGCCTGATAGAGAAGAAGACCTGGAAACAGTAGAAGAATCCAGTGAATAAAGGGGAGCAACATGAAAAAGAGTGCAGCTTACAAAGTAACAGATTTACTTACAAAAGTCATACTGACCTTATTTACTCTTGTAGCACTGTCGCTACTGTTCTTCCTGGTCCAAAGCAGGGTAAGCGGTCGGGTTCCTTCCGTAGCTGGTTATCAAATGTATATAGTGATGAGCGGAAGTATGAGCCCGGCCGTTAAAACCGGCAGTCTAGTGATTGTAAAACCTATGGACCCGGAAGAGATTAGACCGAAAGATATAATCACCTTTCGAGGTGAAATTGAAAGTGAAAATATCACCACACATCGAGTGGTTGAAATAGATAAAAATGTAGAGCTTTTTTTCAAGACCCGAGGGGATGCAAATGAAGTAGAAGATCCAATGCCGGTAAACGCAAATCAAGTGATAGGAAAAGTTGTTTATTCCATCCCTTATGCCGGTTACACCTTTTACTTTGCAAGGTCGCGAAACGGAATTATAACCATATTGGCAGTATTGATTACCTCTATCTCTTTGGAACTTATTAGGACCCTTCGGGCTGAAAGAAAAAAGAATAAACAAAAAACTGAAAAAGACGGGGAGGTGATTGTAAAGGAAGAGGTATAAAGGATTGTATAAATGGTAGTCAAATGATGTTATCTAACTGGTTAAAAAATAGGGCTAATTTTGACAAAAAAATAATAAGGGGGATATTTGAAAGTGAAAAAAACATTACTTATCGGTTTGTTAGTATTTTCTTTAGTTGCTTTGTTGGTAGTAGGCGGAACAATGGCTTGGTTTACGGATGTAAAGGAAGCTGTGAATACTTTTACGGCTGGAACAGTTACGATTGAAGTTAATGAGTATGGATTTGAAGACATAATTAATTGGAATCCTGGGGATACGACAGATAAGGATGTAAGTGTTATTAGCACTGGTTCAAAGGATACTTATGTAAGGGTTAGACTAACTCCTGTTTGGGGCGAAATTGTTGAAGGCGGATTTGCATCAAACAATCTCAGTGTCGATAATGTTACGCTTAACATTGCGGACAATGGCAAATGGCTTGAGTCCGATGGATGGTACTATTATTGCGAAATAATGGAGAAAGATAACGAAACAGAATTACTCTTAGACAGTGTAACCTTGGCAGGTTTCGGCACCAGCAATGATTATCAAGGC
>JAQWCA010000285.1 GCA_028706065.1 Tepidanaerobacteraceae bacterium | reverse complement strand
TCAAAGTCCAACCTCAAACCATAGCCAGTGTTTTTGAAGAAGAGGGAGAGATTGTCCCAGCGGTGGAACACCCCGTCCACAGCCTTCTAGGAGGCGAAATAGTCCAATTACCGGTGGAAGAAGGCCAACAGGTAAAAGAGAAGGACTTACTGACTGTTGTGGACACAACGGAACTGGAATTTCAATTAAAACAGGTGGAGGCTCAACTGAAAAGTCTTCGAGGTGAAGAAGCGGAAAGACATCAAAAACCCTTAGAGTCCAGGGTTAAAAGCCAGAAGTTGTTAGTAGAACAGGCAATGAATAACCTTAGGGCTATTGAAGATGATTTTGAGAGGATGGAAAAGCTGTATGATGAAGGAGCCATTACCGTAAAGGATTATGAAAATGCTAAAAACATGTTGGAAACAGCAAAAATCAACCTCGAACAACAACAAGAAGCGTTGGCACTCCTTTACGAGTCTTCTGATCCCACCGGTGGCTCCCTGCAGTTTTATGCAGGAAGAGCCGAGGCTTTGCAGTCCCAAATAGATCTTATAAAATACCAACTTGAAAAAAGCAGTATTGCTGCCCCAACGGACGGTGTGGTGGCAAATCTCTCTGTAAAAAAGGGGGACTTAATCAGTCCCGGTTTTCGATTGATGAACATTTTTCAAGAGGGCGAGTACCAGATCGAAGTTTTTATCCCTGCTGAGTTGGCAGCGAGCGTTATAGAAGGCATGAAAGTAAAAATGGTTCAAGACAGGAAGGGTGAAGATGTCATTTTCCAAGGAGAGGTGGAAAAGATTGCACCCACTGCCGTGGAAAGGATATCTGCCTTGGGACTTGAGGAGCAACGCATCAAGGTTACAGTAAAACCCGAGCTTCCCCAAAACCTTCGCTTTTTTCCCGGAACTGTATTGGATGTAGAATTTACCACCGATAAAAGAGAAAATGTCCTTGCCGTGCCAAAAACCACTCTGTTTCCCCACGAAAAAGGTGAAGCCCTATGGTTGGTAAAAGACGGCAAGGCCAAAGTCCAATCGGTAGAAACCGGTTTTGAAAACGATAGCCATGTAGTTATAACAAAGGGACTTGCACCAGGGGACTTAATCATCCTAAATCCACAACTATCTGGCCTCAAGGAAGGGAAAAAGATAAATAAAACCGCCGCGCCGAATGAATAATTGAATAATTGGGGACGGTTCTAAAATATTCATCTTTGAAGGCAAAAGGATGGGATTATTCATCGGAAAATCAATAAAATAGAATGGTAAATATACGCTATATTTGGGGCAAAAGTGGGAACTCAACCAAATGAACAATCAGGGAAATTATTAAAACAAATCAGAGATTCCCATTTAATACCAACACAATAAGAATACAAGTAATTAAAGCGAGTGCCGAAACTAATATTACTCCAATATTTAATTTGTTGCTATGACCACCATGAACAGATTCCGGAATGAGACTACTTTTACGTAAAGTGGTGACCAATGGCTTATAAAGCAGCATTGTAATTGCTGTATTTAAACTACCTTTAAGTAAGTTGAAGGGAAGAAATGCAGGCAATAATAATTTCACAACTGCTTCTCGGGGATAACCTAAATACAGAGGAGTAATGAGATAGTTCCACAGCAACATAACCGAAGTCATAAATATACAACCTGTGATAAGGCCTATGATAGCACTTTTTAGAGTGCGATTTTTTTTGTAAATATAGGCAGCCGTGCATGCGAAAGCACAGGTGGATATGATGTTCATAATAAAGCCGATTACTCCGGTATCACTTACTGTGAACATCTCAACAAAGGAGACCACTACAGAAATTATAAATGCTGATATAGGCCCATATATAAAGCCCCCAATGGTGATAATAACGTCCTTTGGATCATACTTTAAAAACAGCACTATAGGTATACGACCGACAGCCATGACTATATATGCGATTGCACTAAGCATGGCAAGAGTTATAAGTTGGTTGGTTTTGTTTTTCACTTGAAATCCTCCAGATAAATAGTAACACCCGAAAGACATGTCCTTCAGGTGTTAAATTCACGATATACTATTTATCATAGTAATATATCTTCTTTCATCCAGACTATACTGTCGGTATTGGAGTTTCACCAATTCTGCACTTATGTGCTCGCGGACTTTACCGCCGGTCGGGAATTTCACCCTGCCCTGAAGACATTCATATTCAGATGTTCCATAAAATATTATATCATTTATAACTTATTTTTCAAGAGAAAGTTTTATACTTTTGTAGAGCCCATATTCAAACAGTAGTAACTATTCAGAGGTTGAAAACGGCATGTCTTGCTGAACGTAGTGAAGGATCTTAAACATGATCCTTCAGGCCAAGCCTTCAGGATGACAATGAAGCAGGGCTTTCATAGCAATGACAGCAGAATGACAGACCTCTGAATAGCAACAAACAGTATATATTGCTAACGGAAAATCAATAAATTAGAATTCTAAGCTTCTATTACAGTTCCCACATTACAGAAAAAAAACTTTTCTTTAAATTCTTGTGCCAAAAGCATTGAGGCTTTTAATCCTGTACAGTGGGAAACTCCGATGCGATCAACATCATATTTTTTTAAAGCTTCAATACTTTTTTGCTGCTGTTCTTTACTTACACCACCAAGATGAGTGCCGCCTATAATAGCACATATATGGTCTTGGCTCGTTTTTTCAATAGCATAGTTTAGGATATTTATTATTCCTGAATGAGCGCAACCGAGAATTATGTAAAGTCCTTTTTCGGTTTCCATTACTAATGTTTGATCATCCTTGATTGGGTCCTGCTCAAAAGAAGTGTCTTTTTTTATAACAAGCCCTTCATCTCCTTTTTCGAAATCAGTATTTCTAGGTATTTCTCCTGTTAGCGATAATCCGGGTACAATCTCCTCCCAGTCTGTATTGAATTTAAAACGAGCACCATTACTTTCTAAAACCGAATGTGAAAAAGGAATTCCGATATGTCTTGCTTGTTTATCTTTTATGGAAAAACTGTCTTTAAAAAGATCGGGATGAGTATATACATTTACTGTTCCTGCAACCGATAGAACATCAAGAAGGCCTCCGGT
>JAQWCA010000032.1 GCA_028706065.1 Tepidanaerobacteraceae bacterium | reverse complement strand
AGACCTGATTAACATAGGTGCTTATGTAAAAGGAAATAACTCCAAAATAGATGAGTCGATTAACTACATAGATAAGATAAAAAGTTTTTTAAAGCAGAACGTAGGAGAAAAGATGGATTACAGACAGACATTAGATGAGTTAAAAGCAGTTTTTAAGGATGAGTAATTATGAGAAAATTTTACTTTAAACTGACCACACCTCTGAGAATAAAGCAACTTAGAGAAAAAATAGAAAAATACAAGTTGGCAGAAACAATTATTACTAAAGACACAGAGGAAAATTATCTAGATAAGTTAAAGTTAATCAACACAGATATAAGGGGTAATATTAAAAAAAACATTATTAGTTCTGTAAAAATAAAGACGCTCATAGATTATGATACATATTCACTTCATTTATTATCCTGCATTAATGCACAAAAAGTTGTAGTAGAACAAACCCATGAAGTCTACGAAAAAACCAGACTTTCTTTTTTAAAAGCACGAAAAGAAAAGCAAATCCTTGAAAGATTAAAAGAAAAAGAACATGACGATTATTTTAAAGAAATCAACAGAGAAGATCAAAAGCATAGTGATGAATTGGCAAACATAAATTATAGCCGCCTAGAGAGGGATGTACCCAATGAAAGGTATTTTCAACAATAAGGGCTTTGTTATTGGAATTATAATTTTATTAATTATTATGATTGCAACTGTTATTTTTCTTTACATATCTAAGTTTTACGATAAAGACAAGTTACCTAAATCAGTAAAAAATGTCTTTTCCGGAATTCCTTTTGTAGAAAGTACGGTACAACCGGAACAAATTGAAACGGAAATGAGTCAAGCGGCATTTGAAGAAGAAGCAAAAATAGAATTCGAATGGGCTGAAATAGATAAACAAAAGCGGAAATTACATGCCAAAGAGTCAGAGCTTAATAAGAAACAATCGGAACTTGAGGTTCTAGAGGCAGAACTTCAAGTAGTCAAAGAAAAACTGGAGATCCAACTAAAAAGCATAAAAGATTTGGCTAAGTATTATGAATTAATGGAAGCAAGAAATGCCGCAAAGATTTTGGGGAATATGGAGGACGAACTTTTAATTCAGCTGTTTCAAAACATGAAAAACGAGGTTGTTTCTGATATTTTATCCAACCTCGACTCTCAAAAAGCCGCTTCAATCACAAAAAAAATGAGCGGTTTATAGGATACATAACATTACAATTGAAAGGAGGTGATGATATGGATATGGCAGTGCAAGCTTTTATAGCTACAACCGATGAATCAATAAAGTCCGACGAAAGGAAAATGTCATTTTCTGCAAATCATCCAGACTTTAAAGATTGCTATGAAGACAAAAAGAATACTTTGGAAAACACAGTATCTAAGAAATCACAAAAGATTGATATTCTTTTAACTCAGTTGTTAAACCTTTTTAATATGAATATTTTTACTGAAAATCTAGAAATAATTGATGATTGTCAAACACATTGTATGGAGGCAAATCTTTTAAATGTAAACAAAGAAACGCAAATTACGAGTGATAAACTAGCTCAATTGTGGCAACAAATCTTATCAGAATTTGAGACAAGTGGCCATATCAAGCTAGATACGGTCAATAAGTTTTATATAGAACTTAAAACTGAATTTCCCAATATGCCTGATCTTGCACTACATGCTTTTCATGATCAAATTAGTAAAATCCTTGTAAATAACGAGAATGCTTTAGACCATGAATTTACTGAAGAGATTAGAGCGCCGAATAATACTTTGACACAAGTACATCAACCTGTAGAGGACAATGAGATAGCAAACGATCAATTCATAAAGCAAGATATAAAAGTCTTAAAGCCAGGGAGAGAAGATAACTTAAATGATGATTTGGTAAGTAGATGGTACAAAAGAACTTTCGAAAAAAATCATACAGTTTACGATAATTCACAGGATCTGTGGTCAGTATCTGTAAATAATTCAAATTCTCCATTTCAGAGGATATCTTCTCTTATTGAAAAACCTTTTATTGTACAATCTGACTTAGTTGTAGCAAATACAACTTCAAATCAGGGAGAAAGCCTTCAATCCTTAGATTTTATTGACCAGATAGTGGATAAGGTGCATACTGCAATTAAAGGTGATACTCAGCAAGTGAGTATTCGATTAAAACCTGAACATTTAGGAGACGTCTTAATCAAGGTTTATGCAGATAAAGACAATGTAAAAGCACAGCTTTTTGTAGAAAATACTCAAGTTAGAGATATGATGAAAGTTCATGTGCATGATTTTCGAAATCAAATTATGCAACAGGGATATAACATTTCAGAGATAAGTGTATATAAATTGTCTGAAGGTATGGAGATGGGAGCATTTAATCACCAGTTTAATAGCAACAGCAATCATAATCAGTCTAAAAGATCAGGTGTCAGTTTCAACAGACAAGAAATAGACAATCACGAGATGACGGTTAAAAACTATTATGATCAATGGGATAATATGAGTAGTGTTAATTATGTAGTGTAGGGAGGGATATTATGACAAAAATTAATACTGAAAACTATCAAGGGAGCCAAGGAGTAAAATTAGGAACTACAAATCTTAACAAAGACGATTTTTTAAAACTACTAGTGACTCAATTAAGGTATCAAAATCCATTGGAGCCAATGGATAATAAAGAATACATAGCTCAATTGGCACAATTTAGCTCACTTGAACAAATGCAAAACCTTAATATGCAGATAGCCAATCTTTCTGCGATAAGCACTATTGGAAAGACTGCAAAAGCTGTGGTTGAACAAAGAGAATTTGATGGTGTCATAAAGGGAATTGCTTTTGATAAGGGCTGTGTAAATTTGATAATTGTCAATGAAGAGGAAGAAGTTAAGGTTCCTATAGAAAATGTGGCAGAGATAAGATAAGAAGGTGGAGCAAAATGCAGGATTACTCTAAAATTCACTCCAGAATAAATACCGGTAGAACTTCATCGGTTTCACAGGGGACAAGAGGGGCAGAAACTGTATCGAAAAATGCATTTGATCAAATCTTACAACAAAAAATAGACGAGAAAGAACTAAAAATTTCTCAGCACGCACAGAAGCGCTTGAATATGAGAAACATAAGCTTAACCGCTAATCATATGGAAAAGCTCAACAGTGCCGTAGATAAAGCTAATCAAAAAGGTATAAAAGAGTCTTTAATCTTAATGAACGATTTAGCGTTTGTAGTCAATATAAAAAACAAGACAGTAATAACGGCAATTGACGGTGCGAGTATTAAAGAAAATGTGTTTACCAATATAGACGGTGCCGTAATTTTATAAGCCGGACCGCAAGGAGGCTTAAGCTCACGACTGACTGAAGGAGTAGGCACCAAAACAAGGAGGAATGTTATATGATGCGGTCAATGTTTTCTGGGGTGACGGGCCTCAGAAACCATCAGGTAAAAATGGATGTCATTGGGAACAACATTGCTAATGTTAATACAGTTGGTTTCAAAAAAAGCCGTGTAACTTTTCAGGATACCTTAAGCCAAACCATGAGAGGAGCGGCATCACCCCAAGGGAATCGCGGTGGTACAAACCCTATGCAGGTGGGATTAGGCATGACTATCGCATCTATAGATACCATACATTCTCCCAGTAGTGCAGAATCTACCGGAAATATGACAGATATGGCAATAGAGGGTGGAGGATATTTCATACTGGGTGATGGTCTAGATAGGTTCTATACTAGAGCCGGAAATTTTGGGTTTGACAATGTGGGTAACTTTATAAATACTGCCAATGGCCTAAAAGTGCAGGGGTGGCAAGATACAACGAATCATGAAGTCCCGAATGATAAATCGCCTCAATCAATTAGGGATATTCAAATAAGAGAGGGTATGATGATTCCTGCGTCACATACAACAGAGATTACTTTTGCAAAAAATCTTAACGCTGGTACGATTAGTGATGAATCATATTCATTACCCTTTAAAGTGTATGATTCTCAAGGTCATGCTCATAGCTTGACAATTGAATTTACTAAAACAGCAACAATTAATGAATGGAATTACGAAATCAATTCTCCTGACGGGAGTATTGATAGTATTAATAACAATACCGGTACCATAACCTTTGACAGCAATGGTGAAAATCCTACAGTGAGCGGTGTAACAGGAAATTTTACCGGTCAGCCTAACAACGGTGCTTCTCAAATCTCATTTAATGCTGCTTTTACCGGAATAACCCAATACGCTAAAGAAACGAATATAGACCTTATTTCACAGAACGGATATCCTGCAGGTACACTTACAGATATAACTACTGATACTACCGGTGTCATCACAGGTATTTTCGATAACGGTCTTAGCAAGCAGTTGGCCCAAGTAGCTATAGCAAATTTTGATAACCCTGCAGGCTTAATAAAGGCTGGGCAAAATATGTACCGTTACTCCAATAACTCAGGAGAACCTCAGATTGGAGAAAGTGGAACTGGCGGTCGGGGTGCCATTGCACCGGGATATTTGGAGATGTCAAATGTGGATCTTTCGGAAGAGTTTACACAAATGATAATAACTCAGAGAGGCTTTCAAGCTAACTCAAGGATAATTACAGCATCAGATGAAATGCTGCAAGAATTGGTAAATATAAAACGGTAATATAACCTAAAAATAGCCGGGCTTGATACTTCAAGCCCGGAGAAAATGAGGTTAAGAAATGATAGAACTTACGAGGATGAATGGAAAGATGTTTGTACTCAATGCCGAATTGATTGAGACAGTAGAGTCCACCCCCGACACGGTTGTGACATTGACTACAAATAGAAAGCTTGTAGTTCTGGATACGAAAGAGGAAATAATAAATAAAGTTATTCAGTACAAAAAACGTGTATTTTTGAATAAGAACTAATGAGTTGACTAGTATTTGAAGGGAAGTGTCGCGCTGATGGACTTAGGTACAATAATTGGGATTATCAGCGGTGCAGCAATTTTTGTATGGGCTATTTACATGGGAGGGTCTATAAATGCTTTTATACATTTACCTTCCGCATTGATAGTACTCGGAGGCGTTTTGGCGGCAACTTTAATTAACTATCCAATTTCGAAACTGACTAGCGTAATGAACATATTAAAAATCGTCTTTACTGAAAAGCCTATGGAAGCAGGAGATATTATAAGAGCAATCATCGATCTTGCTGAAACTGCGCGGCGAGAAGGTTTATTAGCCTTAGAAGATGCTGCGTATCAATTGAAAGATGATTTTTTACAAAAAGGAATTTTGCTAATTGTAGACGGAACAGATCCTGACCTAGTCCGAAACATAATGGAGACAGAATTAGCTTTCTTAGAGGAAAGGCATAGTGAAGGTCAGAACATTTTCCAAACCATGGGGCAATTAGCCCCGGCTTTTGGCTTGATCGGTACGATCATAGGGCTTATTAACATGCTAAAAAATTTAGATAATCCTGAGCTGATAGGACCAGGCATGGCTGTAGCTCTGATTACCACCTTTTATGGTTCATTAATTGCTAATCTATTTTTTATACCTATTTCCGGAAAACTGAAAGTGAGAAGCCGCGAAGAAATATTACTCAAAGAAGTAATGATTGAAGGCATGCTATCAATACAGGCCGGTGAAAATCCCAGAATAATAGAAGAAAAGCTTAAGGCATTTCTGTCTCCCGCCATGCGAGATGATATAAAACGCGAAAAAAACACGGAAAGTGGTGAAGAATTTGTATGGCAGCAGACGGCGAGGTAGAAACAATAATCATCAAGAACCAGGAGCACCTGCTTGGATGTCTACATATGGTGATATGATTACACAAATTCTTATATTTTTTGTGCTACTGTTTTCTCTTTCAAATATCGACCAAAAAAAATTTGATATGGCCATGCTTTCATTGCAAGGCTCCTTAGGGATAATCGAAGGTGGCATGACTTTAGAAAAAGGCGATTTTATCGAGGCAGGAGATGTAGGAAGCTTTTTAGTATCTGCCGAGGAACAAAGAGAGTTCGAATTGTTAGAACAAAAAGTTCAGGGAATTATAGATCAAGATAATCTGGGTGGAATACAGGTTAATTTGGATGAGCGAGGACTACTTATTAGATTTGTAGACGGAGTTTTGTTTGATTCAGCAAAGGCATACATAAAGGAAGATGCAAAGGTGATACTGGACAAACTTGTGCCGGTAATCAGAGATAGCCATAGGCACGTTAGAATTGAAGGTCATACTGATAATCTTCCTATAAATACGCGAGAGTATCCTTCGAACTGGGAGCTTTCTAGCGCAAGAGCTGTAAATGTTGTTAAATATATGATAGAAAAACACAACTTTTCTCCATATATCATGTCGACAGCTGGATATAGTGAATATAGACCTGTGGCTCCAAATGATTCAGCCAAGAACAGAGCTCTGAATCGGCGAGTAGATATAATAATTTTAAAATCAACGTCAGAAGCAGAGGAACCCAAATAAAAGGAGGATTACCTTTGGCAGTAAAGAAAACCCCTGAGAATAAAAATATATTTAGAAGTGTTATACTGGTGGTGTTGGCGTTATTTGTTTTAGTGTTAATCACCACGGGAGTTTCATATTTTGTTGTTAGAAATATTTCTGGAAATAATGCCATTGTAAAAGGACAAACCTCTAAGAATCACGTAACATATGATGCTGGAGAGTTTTTAACAAATTTATCAGATCGTGGTTATATTAAATTATCACTAGTGTATTTGTTAGATGATAAGATAGTTGAGAAAGAGTTGGACTTAAAAGAAAGTGAAATAAGGGACAAGATATTCACGATACTTAGGTCAAAGAAAAACGATTCAGTTAAGGATAGTCAAGGCATGGAAGAATTGAGAAAACACATAAAAGAGTCTCTAAATGATACTTTGAATGATGGAATCATTGTTGATGTGTATTTTACAAGCATTATCGTGAATTAATACTGGGAGGGTGAATGCATTGCCAGATATACTTTCACAAAACGAAATAGATGCTCTCCTTACAGCCTTGTCTACTGGAGAAGTAAAAGCTGAGGAAATTAAAAGCCAAGAATCTGATAAAAGAATTAAGCCTTATGACTTTAAACGTCCAAATAAATTTTCAAAGGAGCAACTTCATACACTGAGTATGATCCATGAGAATTTTGCCAGGTTATTGACAACTTATCTTTCTGCTCAATTGCGAACTTTAGTTCAGATTAACGTATTTGTTGTAGAACAGATGACCTATAATGAATTTATTTTTTCCGTTCCTAATCCATCCCTAATTGCCGTTGTTGACTTTTCACCATTAAAAGGGGCAGCAATAGTGGAAATGAATCCATCCGTAGCTTTTGCTATAATCGACCGACTGTTGGGAGGAAGTGGGGAATACAATGATAAATTGAGAGAGCCAACGGAAATCGAAACTGGCATAATTGAAAAAGTCTTTAAAAAAATGACCAAGATACTAAGTGATGCTTGGAAAGATATCACAAACATCAGTGTAGTTATGGAAAAACTGGAAACCAATTCCCAGTTTATACAGTTAGTTTCTCCTAATGAAGCCGTTGCATTGATTACTTTTAATGCAAAAATAGGTCAGAGTGAAGGCATGCTCAACATCTGCTTACCTCATATAGTTTTAGAACCTATAATATCAAAGCTGTCTACCAGAATATGGCTATCTACTAGTAAAAGAGAACAATCAGAGAAATCACAAACATTACTAACCAAAAAAATATATAATATGAAAACTCAATTAAGAGCCGTATTGGGTAAGACCCATATACCTGTAGGCGAATTTATCAATCTAACGGTTGAAGATGTGATCGCACTGGATAAAGATATAAGAAGTGGTGCAGATATTTATATAAAAGGTAAACTAAAATGTTCTGGAAGTATAGGTATTCATCATAATAAGATGGCGGTCAAAATAAACAAGTTTTTCAAAGAGGAGGATAGTATGTATGAATGAGCAGCTGTTGTCACCAGAAGAGATAAGAGAACTTACAATTGGAACCACAGAGAATAATCATATAACAAAAGAAGAAATAGATGCCTTGGGTGAAATCGGCAACATATCCATAGGAACTTCGGCTACAACATTGTACTCTTTGCTTCGAAACAAAGTTGTAATCACCACTCCGAAAGTAAGCATTACCAATGTTGCAAAATTGAAGGAGGCCTATCCCATACCGTTTATAAGTGTAGAGGTTTCTTATACTTTGGGTTTAAACGGTAGTAATATAATGATTATAAAAGAAGAAGATGCAATAATTATAGCGGACCTTATGATGGGGGGTGACGGGACGAATGTAGATACTGAATTGGATGAATTACGAATGAGTGCTGTGGGTGAAGCCATGAATCAAATGATGGGTTCAGCAGCTACTTCATTATCAACAATGCTAAAAAAGGAGATAAACATCTCACCACCAAGGTTGAACAAGATGAATTTAGCTACTGACACATTGAAAGGCCATTTTCATGAGCAGGAAGATATAGTTAAAATATCTTTCACAATGGAAGTTGGCGATTTTTTAAAAAGTGAAATTATGCAGCTGATGCCTATACCTTTTGCTAAAACCCTAGTTGAACAACTCTATGCCATATCTGCTTCTGACAGTCAACCACCTGATACCAGTAAAACAACACAAAATATAGAAGTAAAATCAAGTTATTCAGATCATATGAAAGAACAGGAAATCGCAGCAAGTGTGTCTGAACCAAAACCGGAAAGAACTACGTCAGATCCAAAAACCAAAGTAACAGTAAATCCTGTTGAGTTTCAAACATTTAAAGAGGAGCCAATATCTGCTCAAAGCTCAAGCCTTGACTTGATAATGGATGTTGGTTTGGAGGTTACTGTCGAGTTAGGTAGAACTGAAAAGACAATAAGGGAAATTTTGGATATTTCTACTGGAACCATTATAGAGTTGGATAAAATGGCTGGAGAACCTGTCGACATTCTGGTTAATGGCAAATTAGTTGCTAAAGGCGAAGTTGTAGTAATAGATGAAAATTTTGGCGTAAGGATAACGGAAATAATCAACTCTATCGATAGAGTTAAGAGTTTACAGTAATAGGAGGATGAGTTCAATGGGAGGAATATTAATAGTAGATGATGCGGCTTTTATGAGGATGATGATTAAAGATATCTTAACAAAAAACGGATATAATGTTTCAGGAGAGGCAGAAAATGGGGCAGTAGCGGTAAACAGCTACAATGAATTGAAGCCGGATCTTGTTATTATGGATATTACCATGCCGGAGCTAGATGGTATTGAAGCAGTAAGAAGAATAAAATCAACTGATCCTTCTGCTCGAATAATAATGTGTTCAGCTATGGGACAACAGGCCATGGTAATTGATGCGATACAAGCTGGGGCACGGGATTTTATTGTTAAACCGTTTCAGCCAGAGAGAGTAATTGAAGCCGTAAAAAAGGCTTTAAATTAATTGAGGCTGTCCTATGAAAAAACACATAATATGTTTTATTATTCTTACTATGTTTTTTTTAATCTTTTCAGAAGGAAGAACTTTTGCAGAGCAATCAAATATAGACAATCTTAAAAAATATGACTTTGATGTTCCGGAAGGTCCTACTGGTGGTAATTATTTATCTTCTAATAGTTTTATTGCCTTTCTGACTTACCTATTGTTTTTTCTTGTTATTTCGATATTGGCGTATTTTACGGCACGATTGGTAGGCAAGCACCAGATGAAGTTTACCTTAAAAAGTAAATACATGGAAGTGCTTGACAGATTGTCTATTGGTAGTGAGAGAAGTCTTTATATAGTAAAAGCTCCGCAAGGGTTATTGTTGCTAGGAGTAACAAAAGACGGTATTTACTTACTGGAAAAACTTGGAGCTGAAGAAACAGAACTAATAAAAGAGGCTGAAGCAAATCAGGTTAACTTTGACAAGAGTTTTGCCAATAGTTTAGGGCATTATTTAAATAAAATTAAAGGTAACCGGGAACAGAACAAGTATGGTGATTTAAAATGATAAAAAACAATAAAGTATTATTTTTTATTATATTTGTAAGTATGTGGATTTTAAACCCCAGGATGATAGCGTATGGTGCTCCGGAAGATTTTCCGGTACCGGCGTTTCCCTTTATTCAACCAGCTCAAACCCCTGATGATACAGCATTGGCTTTACAGATTATTTTGCTACTGACAATACTATCTCTTGCACCAGCAATACTCATTATGGTGACTTCTTTTACTCGAACAATTATCGTTCTTTCTTTTGTAAGAAACGGGATAGGTGTTCAACAAGTGCCCCCTACTCAAGTCTTGATAGGTCTTGCACTATTTATGACCGTATTTATTATGGCCCCGGTGTGGGGGGAAATAAACAGCCAAGCTTTTCAGCCTTATTTAAATCAGGAAATTAGCACAACAGAAGCTTTGCAAAAAGCTCAAACTCCTTTGCGTGACTTCATGTTTAAACAAACACGAGAAAAGGATTTGGCTTTATTTATTCACCATGCTAAATTAAAGAATACTATTAGCACCTTGGATGATGTTCCTACATATGTCTTAATTCCCTCTTTTATTATTAGTGAGATAAAAACAGCCTTTCAAATGGGTTTTATAATTTATATTCCTTTTTTAGTGATAGATATGATTGTATCCAGCACACTTATGTCTATGGGGATGCTAATGCTACCACCAATAATGATATCCTTGCCCTTTAAAATATTATTATTTGTTTTGGTAGATGGGTGGAATCTGGTCATTAATTCGATTTTAGCAGGATTTAGTTAAGACTTTATTGAGGATGTGACAAAAATGACCCAAGAGACGGTTATTTTTTTAGCTCGTGAAGCGTTATCGGTAGTTTTATTAGTTTCTGCACCCATGTTGGGTCTTGGCATGTTAGTTGGAATCATTATAAGCATTCTCCAAGCTACGACTCAAATACAGGAGCAAACGCTTACTTTTGTTCCCAAAATTGTAGCGGTAATGACTGCGATACTTATTTTTGGACCATGGATGTTAACTGTGTTAACTCAGTTTACTCAAAATCTTTTCTCTGAACTTCCGAATTTCATATATTAGAAAAGGTATAATAAGATGGATTTAAATATAGGAATTCAGCTAATTAAATATTTACTAATTTTATTTAGATGCTTGGGGTTTTTTATATTAACACCGGTCTTTGGGAGACGCGAATTTTTGGCTCAAGGTAAATTGGGATTGGCAGCGTTAGTTTCATTTATAGTATATCCTCTTATCCCTGATGCGAATGTCTACAGCAATTTATGGATTATAGCGATTGAGGTTTTAAAGGAGTTTACTGTGGGAATATCTATGGGTTATGCAGTATTTCTAGTTTTTAGTTCTTTATATTTGGCAGGGGGAATTATCGATTTAGAAATGGGATTTGGAATAGTAAACGTTATGGATCCTCAAAGTAATACCCAAGTGCCTATTATGGGAAATTTTTACTATATCCTAACCATTTTATTGTTTTTAACAATTGATGGTCATCATATGTTAATATCTACCATAATAAAAAGCTATGATCTTTTACCATTAGGGGAGATAGTATTTCGAGCGGATATATTATATGGAATTATCACTAGTTTTAAACATATGTTTATTCTTGGAGTTAAAGTGGCTATTCCAATAGTTTCCATTATTTTTTTAACAGACATTGCTTTAGGAATAATAGCTAGAACTGTTCCACAGATGAATGTTTTTATGGTAGGCCTTCCGATGAAAATAGCCGTTGGGATGATTGGTATGATAGTTGCCTTTCCAATGTACTTGGTAATTTTGAACGAAATTTATAATGGAGCTTATGAAAACATTCTAATCATACTAAATGGAATGTGGTTAAGACCGTGAACTTACAATTTTTCGCTCAAGAAAAGACAGAGAAAGCTACACCCAGGCGTCGGAAAAGGGCACGAGAAAGAGGACAGGTTTTTTCCAGTAAAGAACTCAATTCTGCTTTAATACTATTGACAAGTATTGTAATACTCAAGTTAACTGGGAAAAACTTGATAAAAAATATCATTGATTTCATTAACCATATTTTGACTAATCATATTAATAATGAAGATATATTCAGTCAAAATGGGATTACAATGTTTTCTCAAGAAATACTGATTTTCGCTGGTAAAGTTTTAGCTCCAATGTTATTGAGTATTTCAGGTATTTGTTTATTATTCAATTATATGCAAGTTGGTTTTGTCTTCAGCCTTGAACCAATTTCACCCAAGCTTGAAAGAATTAACCCGTTGGAGGGATTTAAGCGTATTTTTTCTCGTCGAAGTTTTATGGAACTGGTCAAATCCATAACTAAGATAATAATAGTTGGCTACGTAGCTTATGCTTCTATAAATAACCACAAAAATTTATTTTCCTTAATGTTAGACATGGAATTATTTGATTCCGTGAGATTAACACTCAGTATAGCTTTTGAGGTGGGAATTAAAGCATCTATAACATTATTAATAATGTCTATTTTTGATTATTTTTTTCAGTGGTATGAATATGAAACCGGACTCATGATGTCAAAGCAAGATATTAAAGAGGAATACAAAGAAGTAGAGGGCAACCCGCAGATTAAGTCAAGAGTCAGACAAATACAAAGGCAAATGGCACGTGGCAGAATGATGGCAGATGCAAAAAAGGCTGATGTTGTCATAACGAATCCGACACATTATGCTATTGCTTTGGCATATGATGTTGATTTACACTCCGCACCAATGGTTTTAGCTAAAGGTGCTGATAAATTGGCTAAAAAAATAAAAGAGATTGCAGTTGAAGAGGATGTACCCATCGTAGAGAATAAAGCTTTAGCTCAGACTTTATACAAGACCGTA
>JAQWCA010000284.1 GCA_028706065.1 Tepidanaerobacteraceae bacterium | reverse complement strand
ATAACCTTCTCAACATCAAGAGTTGACGTTATAGTGGCCGCTACATCATATAGGGCTGCCAGTTCCCGATTCGTACCAATCAAATTGTAGTACATAACATAAACATACATAGCAGTCATATAAACAGCAATTGCTAAAGATGTTTCAAAGAACCCATACATGTTATAAATACTCACTATTATGATCCCTGCAGGGATTGATACTACATAGGTCGTGATATCCATCAAGAGTGATACTGCGAATTTATCCAATGCAAAATTCCGTTCCTCCAAGGATACATAGATTTCTACAAACAGATTATTCGTTAAGAAGTACACAACTATAGCAGCACCCTGTATTAAAAAATCATACATGGGATGCTCAAATACAAAATTCTTTTTGATTAAAAAATATACTCCTAAGGCTAAAAAAAAACTTAACATATATTGACCTACATTGAAAAATACCTTATTTACTTTATCCTCAGTATCTTCCATTACCCTTAAAGATATTTGACTGATAAGCGTACTTAAGGTTTTCATTAAAGCTGCAGATATAGGCCCGAAAATAAATATTGCTGAATAGACAAAGCCAAATTCCATGCTTAAATAACTATTATTCATTGGAATAGTCTGGAATTCTGATATCGTCATTAATAGTAGGAAGATTGTGTATCTTAAAGGGGTATTTCTTAGTTGTAAACCGTAAAACCATATAAACGCCAGTAAAAGCCCTAGTCCCAAAAGCCCTACAATCTGTGCGTATTTTTTATGTGACACCATTTTAAAGCCCCCATGTGTCATCTTGAGTATATATTCTACACAAAATATATATATCCTTTTATTTCATAAAAAAAAGACCCTTACTTTCAGGGTCTAACCACGAAAGAAAGGGGGGCTTAAAAAAGAACTAAGGGGTAAATCATTTAAGAAGAAATAGGGCTTTACTATTACTAGTATAAACTATTATAGAAAATTTTGGTATAACTCGGTTGTCCTATTTTTCGTAGGTTTTTAGACCTATTGCGACATTATTTTTATTACATAAAAAATGTGTCAAACTCATTATATTTTTGTAGCTTAGTTGTGTCCCATCAATAATCATTACTGCAGGTGCATTTATATGTTCTATTACTTCCTTCTTACATAGCTTTAAAGGTATGTCAGATACAAAAAGCAGTCTTAGCCCGGAAAAGTACCAGGAAATCCTCTCTAATATCTGAGGGGTTTGATCATGGGAACCACAGTCAACAATCCAGAATTCCTTGGATTGAGTTTTCCCTCTATAATAATCCCGTATAATCCCTTCAATTTCGTTTTGTGCATCTTTTACAAGTAAAACAATTACAAGTTCATGGTCCAAATTGCAAGCATAAGATTGCAGGATAATCACCTTACGATAAAGGCATATACCTAAAATGACAATAATTGCCGTAAATAAGGTACCTAAAAATACCCCTTCCATCCGTATCCCCCTATCTATCTGATACACTGTCAAATATAGTGTATTCGAGAAAATACGGATTTGTGACTAAACCAGCTTATTTCTAATAGCAAAAACTGCAACTTGTGTACGATCCATTAAATTGAGCTTGCGTAAAATACTGCTTACATGATTTTTTACAGTTTTTTCGCTGATACCAAGTTTATTTGAGATTTCTCCATTACTCATACCTTCAGCTATATTCGCCAATACTTCTTTTTCTCTAGCCGTAAGGTGTTTTTTTACACCATCTTTTGTTATAGGCTGGGTCAAGCGATTGTATTCGGCTACCAAAGCCCGAGTCAAATTAGGTTGTATATAAGTTTCTCCCCGACTGGCACTTCGAACTGCTTCAAGTAAGCCTTGAGGTTCAATGTCCTTTAAGACATACCCTGATATCCCTAGTTTAATCAATTCTAAAAGATATTCTCTATCATCATAAACCGTCAAAATTACAATTTTGGTATCTATACCTTTCTTTTTCAGAGCTTTTGTCACTTCTATACCGTTTAACTTTGGCATATTTATATCAAGAAGGAGAACATGGGGTCTTTTATCCATGACTTCTTCAATAGCTTCAGTTCCATCAGAAGCCTCACCTATAACTTCTATATCCTCTTCCATCTCCAGGATTTTCTTAAGACCTTTTCTCATAAGTACATGATCATCAGCAAGTATAACGGTTATTTTTCCCAATACTAAATCCTCCTTTCTAGTTATAACTAAAGGGAATCGTAACAAATATTTTTGTGCCCTGGCTAGGGGCTGATTCTATTGCAAAAGTCCCGTTAAGGAGAGAAACTCTTTCTTTTATAGTCATAAGGCCAAAGTGTTGTTCTGTAAATTTACCATCTTTCTTGGATGTTTCAAACCCAATCCCATCATCAGTTACAACTAAATTGACTTTCTCATCACCAAATTCTAGTTTTACAACAGCATTTTTTGCCTTCGAATGTTTTTTTACATTTGTAAGAACTTCCTGAATTATCCTAAACAAAGTAACTTCAATATCAGACTCAAGTCGCATTTTATCACCGAAAAGTCGAAAATCCGCCTTTATTCCGGTATCCTCCTGAAATTCATCACAATACCGCTTTGTCACAGCTCTAAGGCCAAGGTCATCAAGGGACGCAGGCCTTAAATCGAATATAATCTTTCTTAGTTCTTGTAAAGATGATCTTACGATATCTTTTAGTCCGTTAAGTTCATTTTTGGCTTCATTTAAATCCTTTTCCAGCAGTCTTTCGCAAATCTCCGTTTGGATTACAATATTCGCCAATGTCTGTGCGGGACCATCGTGAATTTCCCGAGCTACTCGCCGACGTTCTTCCTCTTGGGCTTTTATAATTTGAGCAGCAAGGTTGCGTTTCTCATTAATATCTGAAAGATGTCCTGAAACATTCTCCAAATTTCCCTTTAAAAAACCCAGTGCCACTCCCAACTGCATCATCAAATGTTCAGATTGGTTCAGTATATTAAGCATTCCTTTTAGACTCCGCTCTAAATCATCTCTTTTTTCCCGAAGCTGAATCTCCTGTTGACGTTCCAATGAAAGTCTTATCTGTATATCTTTAGCCTCTTCGTAAGCGGCCTTTATATCTTCTTCCGT
>JAQWCA010000283.1 GCA_028706065.1 Tepidanaerobacteraceae bacterium | reverse complement strand
AGGTCTGCCGCTCCTGCCTTCATGCCCCTAACCACTTGTCTTAAAAACATAGTCAGCAAGGAAGATCGAACACCATGTCCTGATATGTCACCTATATAAAAAAGGCACTTGTTATCATCGATTTTTATGATATCAAAATGGTCTCCACCCAAGTCTTCGCTTGGTAAGTAAGAGGAATTGATCTTCAAAGACTTCCAATAGATTCCATCCACGGGCAATGACTTTCTTTGTACTTGTTTCGCAAACTCAATATCTTCCTTAAGTTTTTTATAATGCTCAAAGAATTCCTTTTCCAACTTCTTCTGATCTGTAATATCATGAAAAATTTCAATGGAATAACTGCCATTTCCATCTACTTTAGCAGGAGAGGCGATAACCCGGTAATACTTAGCACCCACGGATATGTCCTTTGACTCCGCCGCCTTGCTTTCCAGGCATTTTATACTTATACAGTTTTTACAACTTTCCTTTTGTTTCAATATCGAGTAGCATTTTTGTCCTGTTCTGTTTCCAAACTCCTCACGCATACTTCGGTTCATATAGATAATGGTCTTGTTATCATCCATTACGCGTACCATAAACTTCATATTTTCAATAACTTCATACATTAGACTCTTATTTTCCAATATTGACATTATATTTCTCCTGTTTTGATTGTTTCACGTGAAACATTTATACATTTATTACTTTATTGTTTTCATTATTTCAAAAAGACGTTCAAACTCTTCCTTACTATAATATTCGATTTCTATCTTGCCTTTTTTGGTGCCCATTACAATATTTACTTTTGTGCCAAAAATTTCTTTTAGTTCTTCTTCAAGAATGAGTATATCTCGATTCTTTTTTCTACTTTTTGGCCTTTCTTTAGAGGTTGTTCTACCCTTCTCGCGTGCAAAATTCTCAATTTCTCTGACCGGCCAGCCGAGTTTTACACACTTTTCTGCTGCTGCAATTTGTTTTTCTTCCTCTTTTATCCCTGCAATGGCCCGGGCATGTCCACTCGTAAGGTCCCCATTTATTACCATCTCTCTGATGGATAGAGGCAATCTAAGCAGACGAAGAGCATTGGAAATGTAGGGACGGCTCTTTCCAACACTTTTGGAAACCTCATCCTGGGTAAGCCCGAAGCTCTCCATCATACGCTGAATACCTTGGGCCTCTTCGATTGGATTTAAATCTTCTCTCTGCAGATTTTCGATAAGAGCGATTAACATATTTTGCTCATCTGTTAAGTCTCGAAGGATGCAGGGTATTTCTTTTAAACCGGCTTTTCTTGCTGCACGCCATCTTCTTTCACCGGCAACAATTTCAAATCCTTTTTCTGCTTCCCGAACAAGAATCGGTTGGATCAACCCATGTTTTTCAATGGATCTGGCCAGTTCTTCTATTTTATCTTCATTAAATAACTTTCTAGGCTGATTGGTATTAGGCTTTATTTTATGAATATCAATTGAGATAATCCGATTGCTGTCATCTCTGCTTTTATGACTGTTTTCACCAAAGGAAATTTCCACATCGTTGAACAAAGCTTCCAGGCCTTTTCCGAGTCCTCTGTTTTTCGGTGTTGCCATTATGATCTTCCTTCCCATTCCAAAAATTCATCAGCAAACTCTCTATAGGCTTGTGCTCCTTTTGATCGTGGGTCGTATTCTGTAATAGGCAAACCGTAGCTTGGAGCTTCAGCCAACCTGACATTGCGAGGAATTACTGTAGAATATACTTTACCTTTAAAATATTTCTTGACTTCCTCTACCACTTGTATGGATAGATTGGTTCTGCCGTCAAACATACTTAATATTACGCCTTGAATTTTTAAATCTCTATTTAGATTTTTTTTAACAAGTTCAATTGTACTCATCAATTGGCTTACGCCTTCTAAAGCATAGAATTCACATTGAATTGGAATGAGTACACTATCTACCGCTGTCAAAGAGTTGATAGTCAGTAAACCAAGCGAGGGAGGACAGTCAATAAAGATATAATCATAACGTTCTTTTATCCTGTCTATGGCCTTTTTCAGCCTTTTTTCCCTGCCCTCCAACTGCACCAATTCAATTTCTGCTCCCGCCAGTTGTACGCTGGCAGGTATGATGTCCAGATTGGGCAGACCGGTAGGGAGAATCGCATTTTCAGGTTTTATTCTGTCATCAACCAAAACTTCATATGTAGTCTTCATCAAACCTTTTTTGGAAATTCCTACACCACTTGTGGTATTTCCCTGAGGATCAATATCCAAAATTAATATTTTACGGCCTTTCATTGCCAGGCAGGCTGCCAGATTGATATTTGTCGTGGTTTTACCGACTCCGCCTTTCTGATTAAAGATTGCAATTGCTTTCCCCAAACCAATCGTCCTTTCTATAAAATGATATATTAAGTATTTGATATAGTTTCATTATATATCAACTATACCTCTTTAACCACCTCTTTTTCATAATGTCTAAAAACAAAAGGGAAGTTTCACGTGAAACATTCATGTGAAACTCCCCTTTTATAATAGGGTTCAAACTATCCCGCTTTTTTGGGTATGATAATTCGAACCTCTAAATAATCCCCCTTGTCCTCCTGGAAGTATTCTGCTTTTTCTTCAATTTCCTGAATTGTACTAAAGGCTTTTTTGATCGTATTCAAGTAAATTCTATAGTTAATAAATCGAAGCTTTTCGGATTTTCGTCTTTCTTCTTCAGTCTTGGTCAAAAAGTCTTCAATAAACTTTTCCGTTTGTTTTACATTGAGGCCATGCGTAATGATTTTATCTAATACTTGCTTTCTCTGATCATCTTCCGGTATTTTTAAAAGAGCTCTGGCATGCCGTTCTGTAAGTTGATTTTCTGATAAGGCGATTAGGAGATTATCGGGAAGGGACAGCAGCCTTAATTTATTGGAAATCGTAGATTGCTGCTTTCCTACCCTTCTGGCAATCTCCGCTTGTGTTAGGTTATACTCTTCTATTAAACTTTTATATGCCATTGCCTCTTCTATATAATTCAAATTTTCTCTCTGTACATTTTCCACCAAAGCTATAAGGGTTGAATCTCTTTCATCAGCTTCCCGTATAGTTGCAGGGATTTTATCAAGGCCTGCC
>JAQWCA010000282.1 GCA_028706065.1 Tepidanaerobacteraceae bacterium | reverse complement strand
ATATTGGTGTCTTTAGCTGTATGGTTTGCAGTTACATCAAAAGATACCACAGGGAAAATTTTAGGAAGTTGGTTTCCGGTTATGCCCTTTGTGCTTTGCGGATATGAACATGTGGTTGCTAATATGTTTTACCTTCCAATGGCATCATTGCTTGATTCATCAATAAATATTGTAAATATGACAGTTAATAACTTAATACCTGCAGCTTTAGGGAATTATATAGGCGGAGGCTTATTAATTCCATTCATATACAATATAGTCTATTTTAAAGACTAAAATAGAAATAATTTTTGTAAGGTGGTGAGATTATAATGTTAACAGAGTTATCATGCAGAGATTTTGCAAAAGAATTAGCATCCAAAAAACCTGTCCCCGGCGGCGGAGGTGCGGCAGCTATGGTTGCAGCATTAGGTACAGCTTTGAATACAATGGTTGCAAATTTCTCTTACGGGAAGAAGAAATTCATTGATATTAAATACAAACATGAAGAGCTAATAAAAAGGGGAGAAATACTAAGGATTAAGCTCATAGACTTAGTAAATAAGGATGCAGAATATTTTGAGCCCTTATCAAAAGCATATGTAATGCCTTCTAATACTGAGGAAGAGAAAAGGCTAAAAAACGAGACACTGCAAAAATGTTTGATAGCCGCATGTTCAGCACCTATGGAAACATTAGAATTTTCATACGATGCAATAATTCTTCACAAGGAAATAGCAGACATTTCATCAAAAAATATAATAAGCGATGTTGGTGTGGGGGTTCAATTTTTGAAAGCTGCATTGAACAGTGCCTATCTCAACGTTTTAATTAATTTAAATTCAATTGATGATGAAAATTATGTAAAAATGCAAAAAGAAAAAGCAGAAAGGCTTGTTGATACGGGAGAAAAAATTGCTGATGAAGTATATGAAAAGGTGGTAACAATATTAAAGGAGTAAAAATTGCTTAAGAGGCAAAGGAGGAAAATATGTCTGTAGAAACAGTAAAACTAACAGGAAAACCCGTGGTTGAACATCTGAGGGCAAATATTAAAACAAGAATTGCTAAGCTGAAGGATAGAAATATTGTACCAACAATACGCATCATAAGGGTGGGAAACAAAGAAGATGACGTATTTTATGAAAGAAGCATATTGAAGAATTGCTTGCTTTTAGGCATCGAAGGTAGAGTTAAAGAACTTCCAAAAAATGTTTCAATGGAAGAATTGATTAGTACTATTGAAGATACCAATGATGATGATAATATACACGGGATAATGATGTTCAGACCATTGCCTGGGCATTTGAACCAAAAGGAAATTTTAGAGAAAATAACCCCCAAAAAAGACATCGACGGTATGACTCCGATGAACTTAGAAAAGATATTTGAGGGTGATGACACCGGTTTTTCACCTTGTACACCTAAGGCAGTAATTGAAATGCTAAAACATTATGACATACCTTTACAAGGCACCAATGTTGTGGTAGCAGGCAGAAGTTTAGTTGTTGGGAAACCTTTAGTCATGCTTCTATTAAACGAAAACGCAACAGTAACAATATGCCATTCTAAAACAAAAAATATGAACTCCATAACTTCAAATGCAGATATAGTTGTTGCAGCAATCGGTAAGGCAAAATTTATGAATGAAAAGTATTTCACAGGATCATCAATTGTAATTGATGTTGGAGTAAATGATGATGGAAACGGCAAAATTTGCGGAGATGTAGATTATGATAACACATTTGGCAGAGTAAAAGCATTAACACCGCCAACCGGCGGCATTGGAACTATTACAACAACAATACTGTTGGAACAGGCTGTGAAGGCTTGTGAAATGATGGTATCAGGTTTATCAGAAGTTTAGGTTAGTAAGTAATAATGCTTTTTAAAAAATAAAATATTAGAGTAGAAACTAGTGCGTTAAGTACCGAAGGATGGGAGGTTGCCTTTGGGCGAAAAGCTTTTTTAGCTTGCGATACTGTTCCGCATCCGCTATAAAAGAAAAGCTTCTTTTTTAGTAGGAATATGAAAGGAGTGTTTTTATGTGTACAAGAAATAGAGAAGAACTTGAAACAGATACAAGTTCTTTAGTAATGATGGGATTGTTTATTGCTTTAGAAATAGTTTTATCTCGATTTGTTTCAATATCAGCATGGAACATTAAAATTGGATTTGCTTTTATTCCATTAGTTATTGCAGCAATTAAAATAGGTCCAATTAAAGCAGGTATAGTAGGAGCTTTAGCAGATTTTTTAGGAGCAATACTATTTCCCATAGGTCCATATTTTCCTGGCTTTACTTTAACATCATTCTTAAGCGGAGTAACTTTTGGAGTTTACTTGCACAAAAAGCAAACATTTTCAAGAATACTAGTTGCTGTTGCAATTAATCAATTTATATTTAGTTTATTTTTAAATACGCTATGGATTTCAATACTATATGGCACGCCATATAAAGCATTATTTATTACAAGAATAATGCAATGCATAATAATTGCTCCTGTTGAAGTTATTACTATAAATTTAATATCTAAAACCTCGGCAACCAAGTTAGCTAAAGTAAATAACAGGTAGCAAATCATATCTCTGTACTTATAGTTTTTCATAGGTTAATTTGCAAATAATTAGGTGGGGACAGCGTTGGACACTGTCCCCACTGGCAACTCTCTCAAGATTAAGGGGGTAGGGGGTGTTGACTTTAGTCAAGTTTTTTTATATCAAGTTTCTTTTTTCGAAGAATGCCTTTGCAACCGGCGGGAAAAGCGCATAGGATAAAACATCTTGCTCAGACTGTGCAAGGTCTCCTATTTCTTCCTTCATCTTCTCATAGCTGTTCTCTAAAAGGTCGGCAGGGCGTACTGTTATCACTTCTTCATCCCCGATAATAAGCTTTTTAATTTCATCGGATATGGGAGCCGCTGATTTTCCGTATTGACCCCTTACATAATTTCTTATTTCCGTCGGTATAACCTTGTATCTTTCTCCGGTAACTATATTGAACACTGCTTGTGCTCCTACTATTTGGCTCATTGGAGTAACCAGCGGAGGATAACCCAATTCTTCTCTTACTTTTGGAACTTCATCCAAAACGGCTTGATATTTGTCCACTG
>JAQWCA010000281.1 GCA_028706065.1 Tepidanaerobacteraceae bacterium | reverse complement strand
ATGAAGCCGTCATTTTTTCATATATTTATGTATTTTTACTTTCTATAAGTATTCCTGTAAAAATCAAAACTCCATCCGACTTTTTTTTACACGTACTAGTTTTATGTCCGCTTATGCCCATGCTCACGATCTATGCTTTTTCATTTGCTACCCACGGATATATGATGATATGTATTATTTCTTTCTTCATTATTTGGTCATGCGTAAAAATACCCTTTCAATTGGTTATTTCTAAATCGTTATATAAGGGGTATAAAATTGCACTTTGTATCTCCGTCTTTTTTATCGCTCTTGTAACAGTGCATATTATTGCAAAAGGAGGACTGCGTTTTTTTAATTTAAATCTATCAAAAGTCTATGAATTTCGCAGAGCTTCCGCTCAGACAGTTGCTCAGGGTTTTTTTGCATATCTCAATAATTGGGTTTTTAAAGTTTTTAACATGTTTCTTCTTACGTGGGCTTTATATAAAAATAAGAAGATTTCCATTGTTATTTCTCTCTTATTACAAGTTTTCTTCTTTGGTATCTCTGCCCATAAATCCGTATTATTTTCCCCAATTCTTATTTTATTAATACGATACATTAGCTCTAAAAAACAACTACCCATTCTCTTTCCTTTTTTCTGTTTGATAGGGATTTGGTGGTCTTATATCGTATTTTTTCTTTTTAACAACCTATGGCCTTTAAGTCTTATCGTAAGAAGAGCTCTTTTTGTTCCCGCTTTTTTAAATTTCAAGTACTATTTATTCTTCCAAAATAATCCTTTAGTATGCTTTTCTAACAGTGTTTTTATAAAGAGATTAATTCACTACCCATATGATATTCCTGTTCCCTTGCTAATAAGCAAATATATAGGCTTTAATCCTCAATCATGGGCAAATACAGGTTTTTTAGGGGCAGGATACGCTCAACTAAGTTATTTAGGCATAATAATATACTCAGTGTTAATAGGTTTTATTTTAAGGATTGTAAATAATTCTACGAAAACATCTCCATTTTGGGTCGGCTCTTCATTTATAGCTATCCCAATATTTTCTGTGTTCACTAGTTCTGACTTAACTACAGGCCTTCTCACCCACGGTCTAGCACTTGGAATTTTTTTACTTTGGCTAACAAAAACTGCAAATCTGAATCAAGCTAAAGAAAAGATATTTGATAATCAAATTTTTTAATCACACCAAGAGCTTTCTTTTGAGAATCCAAAACACGTAAATTAAGCTAGAAAAAATCCATGCACCTATATTTAAAAACGCTGGTGCTCGATAAGATTGAGTAACTATTATTGGAGTAATAAGCAGCATGGCAATACAAAACTCCTTTATTATCCCTCCTAAATATTCGCTTAGGTCTTTGCCCACCAATTTCATAATAATAACAAGGTATAAGAAGTAGACTATAAATTTCCCTATTCCATAAATAATAATAGGGGCATAAGTACCTTGAACTAAATAGCCCATATAGAGAGATACCACACCCATAAGTAACATGAATCCTTGAAAAAGAGTTAGATACCTTTGTTTATTCACTATCAAAAAAGTAGCAGAGATAGGAGATGATAAAAACTGCATCCATAAGTAAGGAGCAAGGAAAAGAGTGTAGTAACCAGCTATCTTCCAACTGTCACCTAAGATTAAAGGGAAAAGATCTGGAGCGATAAAACCTAAAGATAAAATAGGGAATGTCCCTAAAGTAACCAAAGCCTTAAGAGTACGAACCGTTACATCTGATAATCGTTCCTCCCTTTGAGCAACGCTTGCTTTCTGAAAATAAACTTGCCCTATAGACTGACCTAAAAAACTGGTGGGCAACTGAAGAACTCTCATGCTCATAGCAAACCATCCAGTTACATCTGAGGAGAAAAAAGAGGCTAGTAAAAGTGGCATTATTTGGATGCTTAACACGTTAAGGAGGGTTCCCCATGTTTGATAAAGAGGGAAATTATAATATTTTTTAGCAACGATTGCTATCATTTTTTTATTGACTATGCTTAGGGAGAAGTTTTTTTTCATAATACGAACAAGAGAAGTAATTCCGCCTGTCATACCTATTATCTGCCCCCATAACAAACCAGAGGGGGTAAAACCTGTCATCCCCATTAAAACACTTGTTCCTGCACCAAACAATTTTTGGGTTACCTTTGTTTGAGCAATGGTTTGATAGGCTTTAAATCGAAGTGCGAAGTAGGTTAATGTTGTATATAAACCTGTAAAAAAAACGCCTAAAGGAAGGAGACATTGGTACGGTTTTATTGCCTCCCAACCACATTTAGCTAAAAAAAAGTCTCCCATAAAATAAATAACAAGAGATAGAAAACAAACTACTCCTGCATGCGACAAACAACTTAAAACAAGCAGGTTTGTAGCTGAAGCATCTTCCTCAGGCAAAGGTATAGCTAAATGATATGATAAACTTGTAAAAGTCCCCAAAATGCTTAGTAAGGCTGCATATATAGCTAAAACTCCAAAATCCGAAGGGGTATAGAGTCTGGACAAAATAGGAGTTACAAAAATATAAATAACCTGGCCAATAAAAGTTCCCCCGGCCAACAAAGAAACACTTTTTATTGCAGACTCCGATTTTAATTTACCCTTAAGAAATTTTATCGCCTCAAAAATTTTCTTTTTCATCTCATCATCCTAAAGTTTATTGTGAAATAGCGTTTATTAAATATCCTATCCCAAATAATACATAGCTATTATGGCGTGAATTTGGCATTCCTCTCCGTCTCGCATAGTTTCGAGGGTAAATTAAAAGATAGGGGAAACCATAATTATTTTCAAGAAGCTCAAGACAGTTTTTAGCCTTTTCTACTTCTTTTTCTCTAGAATAAAAAGCTATCGCCATGCCAATTCCCCACAATTTCGCTGGTAACTTTTTCTTTTGCGAAAGTTCATAATTCATTAACAAATCGCCCTGCCAAAAGAAATCTAAAGAAGAAACTGCCTCCCGTGAAGACCAAGGGATCGCAATCTTTCCACCATATTTTCTATATTCTTCAATCCCCCAAAGAGTAAGCCCATGATGTACAAGATCGTTAACACTCTTTTTTATAACTTCTTGCTCTTCTCTTTTATATGTTGTATAAGACCAAA
>JAQWCA010000280.1 GCA_028706065.1 Tepidanaerobacteraceae bacterium | reverse complement strand
CGAAGAAATGCCTGATAAAAACGGTCTGGAAGTATTAAATGAAATAAAGAAAATCAGCACTTCTGAAGTAATTATGGTAAGTAGCTTAACAACTAAGGGTTCTCTTACAACAGTCGAAGCCTTAAGTATAGGAGCTTTTGATTTTGTTCAAAAACCTTCTGGTAATTCTATTATCCAAATGAATAAGACAAAAAAAGAACTAATTGAAAAGATACGACATGCTTGGGAATTAAAAAAACGAAAAAAAAGGGGCAAGATTTTTAAAGCTGATGTCGAAAAAAATACTAAACAACACAAACCGGAACGTAAGATTGAAGCTGTAGCCCTGGGTGCTTCTACCGGAGGACCGAAAGTACTATATGACATTATTACAAAAATTCCTAAGGACATAGGCGTACCGGTATTTGTTGTACAGCACATGCCTTCAGGATTTACAAAGGCTTTTGCTGAGAGATTGGATAATAACAGTTCACTTAGGGTAATCGAAGCTGTGAATGAACAATTAATAAAACCGGGTACTGTGTATATTGCTCCCGGTGGATATCATATGACGGTAAGTTCACAAAAAATCATCCTTGACAAATCAGCACCAATTCATGGAGTAAGGCCTTCTGTTGACAAATTGTTTACTTCAGTTGCCGAAGCGTATAATGAGAAGAGCCTTTGCTGCATTTTTACTGGAATGGGAAAAGACGGAGCTGAAGGTGTCAAGGCTATTAAAGCCAAAGGTGGCTTTACCATAGCCCAAGATGAAGTTACATCAGTAGTCTATGGAATGCCTAAAGCCGCTTACGAAACTGGATGCATAGATATAGTGATACCTGATTATGAAATATCTAAAGAGATAGTAAAAATAGTAAGATTAAGCAATGATAGATAAAAACAACAATTTTGTTCTTCAAGTAATATCGTTCACTTAATTGCACCATTTGGTTTTAAATTAGAGACTAATCAACTCTATAAAGAAAGGAAAAAGGATATGTTGGATTGTCTTACAGATGTGCAGGGGATTCTAGTGGGACATGCCCAGGATTATGAGGCAGGAACCGGCTGTACAGTAATATTATGCAAAAAAGGAGCAATAGCCGGTGCTGATGTGCGTGGCGGAGCACCGGGAACCCGCGAAACAGATCTGCTCGAACCGGATAAACTTGTAGAAAAGATTCACGGTATATACTTAAGCGGTGGCAGCGCTTTTGGACTTGATGGTGCTTCGGGGGTAATGCATTTTTTAGAGAGTGAAGGAATTGGGTTTGATGTTGGAGTAACGAAGGTTCCAATTGTACCGGCGGCAGTGATTTTTGATTTAAGTGTTGGGAGTTTTCGAAAAAGACCGGATTTCAATATGGGTTATCAAGCATGTCTTAATGCAAATGACAAGAACGATGCAATGGGCAATATCGGAGCAGGAACGGGTGCGACTGTCGGAAAATACTTTGGTGATGAGTTTTCCATGAAAGGTGGTATTGGAACGGCTTCTATCACGGTGGGCGAATTGGTGGTTGCAGCCCTGGTGGTGGTTAACTGTGTGGGAGATGTGATTAATCCTGACACTGGAAGGATTTTAGCGGGAACTTTAAATAAAGCAAAAACAGGCTTCTCAAACACAATAGAAATAATAAAAAGAGGTGTTAGCTATGGAGAATCTCTTGGGAGAAACACCACTATCGGCGTAGTTGCTACTAATGGTCTCATTTCAAAATCTGAAGCTGGCAGAGTGGCTACCGTGGCACATAATGGATATGCCAGAACCATTAGACCAGTACATACCATGTCTGATGGAGATACTATCTTTTGCATTTCAACTGGAAGCGTAAGAACAGATATGTCTACCGTTGGAGTTCTGGCAGCTGAAGTAATGGCAGATGCTATAGTTCGTGCAGTAAAAAACGCGGATTCATTATATGGCAAGCCATCATATAACTCGATTATGTTGAATGAACCATGACACTATTTTTATCTTTCATACCAAGATTAAAAATATTTAAAAAAAGTCACTTAATCTCCTTTTCCTGCATAGAATAGACAGGAAGGGGGGCTTTTTATGTTTAGAGTCCGGTATTTTTTTAGGACTTTAAAACCTAGAACCCTTAAATTTTATATACTCTTCTTGATTATTGTAGTGATTTTTTACTTTGTATTTAATTTTATTGAGTATAAATTAACACCTCCTATAATAGCTATTGCTGAAGCCAAAGCAAGAGCTATTGCGACTGAAGCTATAAACAAAGCTGTAAAAGACAAGATTGTAAAAAATGTTCAGTATAAAGATTTGATATCAATACATAAAGATACCGGTGGACAGATAACGTTAATTCAAATAAATACCGTAGAAATAAATCGGCTTGAGTCTGAGACAGCTTTAGAAGTGGTAAAAGTTTTACGTGAAGTTACCATGGAAGGCATTGCTCTACCCATAGGTGCTGCAACGGGAAGCAAGATACTGTCAAACTATGGTCCAGTTATACGTATATCATTATTTCCTGCCGGGACTGCATATGTTAATACGGTTGAAGCCTTTCAAGAAGCAGGTATAAATCAAACACGCCATAGAATAGTTCTTGAAATAATAGCTAATATTAAAATTGTTCAACCTCTATTAGAATCGGACATTACCGTAAAAACTGATGTGCCTCTGGCAGAAACAATCATAATAGGGAATGTTCCTCAAGCTATCCTTGATTTTAAATAATATTTATACTGGTGAAATATCGAGGTAAATCAAGTATATGAGAGTATAGAGCTTTAGATATCAAATGATTATTGTTTGCAATTATTGAAGTTGAAAATTGCTTATGATATATTATACATCGTTGGTGGTTTTTATTGAAAGAAAAATCAAGTGTTGACAGTGATGTGGCAAATTGATATAATTACAAATTGTCAGGTGAAAAAACCTTGACAAGAATACTAGAATATAGTAAGATAAAAACCCAGACGAAATAAGATGTAAGTGGTCTTTGAAAACTGAACAGTGTTATACCTGAGATAGATAAACACCACAGGCGAAAGCCTCGAAAGAGAAATCTAAGCTCAAAAGAGCAAAGATAAAGATTTAACATGAGAGTTTGATCCTGGCTCAGGACGAACGCTGGCGGC
>JAQWCA010000279.1 GCA_028706065.1 Tepidanaerobacteraceae bacterium | reverse complement strand
TTAGTTTAAAAACTTATCTAAGTCTTTAATGCTTTCGATGTCAAAGATGCTGTCAGCAATTCTTTCTAAAGTCTGTTTGTCCTGAGCCATTAGCTTTGAAGCATATTTTTCCGGCACTTCCCCAAGCTTCTTGGAAAGCAGCCTTAAAACAGTTTCAGCTATGCCTACTTCTTTTCCTTCTTTTATACCTGCTTCTCTTCCTTCTTTTATGCCCGCTTCTCTTCCTTTGCTTAGAAGGTATTTCTCACTGGATACTTTATCTAAATACCATTTTCTTCGCTGATAATAGGCTTCTCTGGCTTTTCTGTCTTGGCTGATTGACATCGGCAATGTTCACACGACCTCTTTTTTTATTATCTCTTCAACATAGGACTGAATGCTTTTTCCTTCTCTTTTTGCATTGTTTTTAAGAAAATGATATAGCTGATAGGAATCTATTTCATCTGACGTTGCACATTCATTTTGTGAAGAAAGCTCATTAATCTTTTGTATAAGTTTATATTTCTCTTTATAGTTTAAGGCTTCTTCATTTTTCTCTAAAAGCATTTTCATGTTCCGAGGCTCTTTTAAAAGCATTATCATATTACTTAAGGATTTTTCCGGCACAGAACCAGTCTCATATCTTGCTATGGAGGCTTCACCAATATTTAGCAGATTTGCAAATACCCGTTGGCTTAAGCCATATTGTTCTCTAACGCCTCTTATCTTGTCTGCCGAAAGTATACCATATTTTTGTCTATATACATCATAGGCCCTGTTTATGTTGGCCTCGTCTAAAGATTCATCAAATAATTCTTCTTTACAAACAGAACAAATTCTTATATTTGATGTGGAAACGATATCTTTACCCCGTATAACTGAAATTTCTTCTTTTGTAATAACTTCAGTTTTTTGCTCTTTGTCACAATTATAACAAAACTTTACCATTTTTCTACACCTCCATACGGATAACTTAAGTGATATTCAGCAATATGGAAGGAAAGGCATATAAGATATTGCCTACCCATTCTTTCCTCAATTTTTAGCTTTATGTAAAACTCTATGTCATCTACATTATACCCAAATTCCCAGACATACCCTTCTCTGCCATATCCAAAATCAGTCGTTGGACCTCTATAATAGGTTTCGTGTGACAATTTTCGAATAATATTTTTTACATGCTTGATAGTTAAACCTGAGCTTTTTATGGAGTCAATATTCTTTTTTCTGGGAACTAGGTCGAATAAATTAGAGTCAAGTAATTCTCTTGCTATACAAAGAAACTCATCTATTTTTTTAATATTATTATCCACCAGCCGTTGATCTCCCCTTCCAAGTATGATTTTATCAGATTGAGAGACATTGTCAATAGTCTATGCCATCATTTGATAGCTTTATTCTGATATTTTTGTAAGTATTCTATCCTGACTGATTCTTTCTAATACGTCACCGGCCATCTGCCGGAAATACTACGTTTCTACTTTACCCTTAAGCAATAATCCCAAGATAGTATCCTATGATTCCCAACACTAAATACCCAATAATTAGTTTTATAGGAGATATTTTTTTCTTTTCAATCAACCACCAAGTAAATAATGTTAAGGAAAGTGGTAGTATTTTTGGCATTATACCATCAATTACACTTTGTAAAGTTGTTGCTTCCTTAGCCTCAGGTACCATCCACTTTATTGCGAGTGATAAGGATACATTTGTAGAAGCAAATGCACCTACTACAATAAATGCGACGATATTTGCAGCTTCAATAATCTTTTTAAGCAGCCCGGTTTCCTGTAATTTCTCAAAAAAGCTTGCTCCTTGTTTATAGCCTACAAATATCCCTGATGCACGAATCGCAATGTTTACACCAGCCATAATTAAAACAAATAAAATAGGAGCAAATATGTTTCCGCTTAGGGCCAAAATACATGCTATACCAGCTACAACAGGGCGAAGAGTTCCATTGTATAGTCCATCACCAATTGCAGCTAATGGTCCCATTAAAGCTGTTTTGGTAGCAGAAACAACATCTCTGCTAATATCCTTTGTTACGGCAATTCTCTCTTCAATTGCAGCAACGATTCCTATAATCCAGTATGACATGATAGGATTAGTTAAAAAATATTCATTTAAATAACGATCCATTATTCCCTTACGTTTTTCTTGAGTATAATATTTCTCAAATACCGGAGTTAAACCTGCTGTTAAACCTAGAGATTGCATTCTATCAGGGGAATTGACAGTACGAATCCAATAAGAGCGGAAGAATATTTTCCATATGACAGAGGGACGTTTCGTTTGCCATCAAACCACAATAGTACAATAGTGATTATTAAAAAAGGTAATATGCATGGCAAAATTTTGCAGGAAAAAAACACCTCCCGGCTTTTTTACCGGAAGGTGTTTGTGGTTGCAATAAGTTAATAAGTTACGCACCAGACGCTATGGATTCATAAAAATCTAGACGGTCCTGCCTCACTGTGGCCTCATTGTAAATATCTATCTAAATCCTCTATTTCGGCAATATCAAAAATATCTTCCGCTATCTTATCTATAGTTTCTTCTTTGGCTCCGGAAAGTTTTGTCTCATAGGATGATGGGAATTTCTCGAATTTCTTTTTAAGTTGCCGCATTAAAATTTCTATTTTACCTTGGCTTTTGCCTTTTTCCATGCCTTTTTCCATGCCTTTTTCCATACCTTTTTCCATACCTTTTTCAATACCTTTTTCCATGCCTTTTTCGATTACGTCTTGATATATTACTGAGTCTTCAATTCTTATCATATTGATCACCTCCGAAAAGATCTTTTCTATAATAGCCTTTGGAAAAACTAAGCCCGCTAAAAGTTCGGCTCTAAATGCGATTTCTCTCTTTTGCTCTATATCTATAGGTGCACCTTTTATTACTTTTGTACACTGCCTTAAATATGATTCCTTTTCTTTTTCTCGTTTTTCTCTATCAATTATTGGAAGTAATGAGTAAAGACCGTAGGCTTCATTTCCTACTATGTCACTGAATTTTAGTTCACCGATATCTACTATTTTGTACTTATAGTTTAGCATATTATTGACATCAAAGAAATAGTTTAGATTGTCTTTCATGTTGTTTTTTTCTTTGCCCATGTACAAGATTA
>JAQWCA010000278.1 GCA_028706065.1 Tepidanaerobacteraceae bacterium | reverse complement strand
CATGTTTCATGAGATTAGTATAAGAGATATTGAACCGTCAGCAGTAATAATACAAACACCTTCATCAACAACAATAAAAGAAAACGGCAAGCTGAAATTGACGGCAAACGTTTATAATTACAAAGGTGAAATTCTCTTAGGGCATAATCTTATATGGGAAAGTTCCGATACAGATATAGCCCAAGTAGATAGTGACGGTTTGGTAACGGCTATAAACGCCGGAACCGCTACTATAATTGTAAAGGTCAAAGGCTATGAAGCTATACATGACACCATAGAGCTTACGATAGAACCGGAAGAATTTAAAGTAACTCGGATAGGAACAGAGGAAATAAAGAACGGCAGTGAAGCTAAACTTGAGTTTAAAATACAGGAAAATCTGCAAGAAACTAAGTCTGCAACACTGATTGTTGCACTTTACGACAAAAATGCCAACAAAATGATAAACTACTCCTTTGCAACTAAACTATTTGCACCAGAAGAAACAATTAATTTAGGAGCAGGCTTTTTAGTCCCCGATACTGGAAGATATATCATAAGATGTTTTGTATGGGAAAACTTTGAAAACCAAGATGTTATTTTAGCAAATCCACTTGAGATAGAGGTTAAGCAGTAACTGAAATTGTAAGCACTACCTACCCCCTAGTGTGGCCGAAACTCATAAAATTTCGGCTACACTATCATTACTTAAAATTATGTTATGGAGGTGTATTGCGTGAGAAAAAAACTTATATCATTTTTGCTCATATTTGCATTACTGCTGCCCTGCTTTGCATTTGCGGCAGGCACTCTCTCCATAGATTATCATATTGACAGTGATAAGGTATCTATTACCGTAAAAGGAGAAAGTTACAGACCTATCAGTATACTCATCGAAGATGGCAGCAGAAAATATTATATAGATCAAAAAGAAACGGATGCAAGTGGGAAAGCTGTATTTAATACCAGTTTGGAAAAAGGAAAAGAATATAACTGTATAGTAAATATTGATGGAATTAGGAAGAACGAGACTATTACGGTAAAAGAAGATGACCCGGACGAACCTAAACCGCCTGAAAAACCTAATGTAGCATATATTTACATCAAAGGGTATAAAGGAGTTATATTACCTGAGACAGAGGTAAATATAAAAAAAGGCGATACGGTGTTGAGTTTAACTAAAAGTGTTTTAATTTCCGAAGGAATTGATTACACGATTAGAAGTGGATATGTGGCAGGTATCGATGATCAAAACGAGTTTGATAAAGGATCCGAAAGTGGATGGGTGTTTTCAATCAACGGAGGTTTTCCAAGTGTGGGTGCAGGAAGTGTAAATGTGAGAAGCGGGGATTATATCGAATGGCTTTACACTACAAATCTAGGTAAAGATGTTGGAAATATCTTCACAGACCCAAAAAAAGATGTCATTGATAATGCCTTGGCCTTATTAGATGATAAAACCGCCGGGGAAAAAGAGATAACTAAAATGATAAAAGATATAGCTGACTATATTGTCGATTCTGTAGAAAATATAAAAAGCAAAGATGATTTAAAAACTGTGCTAAAGGATTTTAAAGATATAAACACTATATTCTTGAAGGCTTCAAAAAGATTAGAAACAGAAGACGGTTTTAATAATGCAGCAGTTAACAGTTTAAACATGGGAGAAATAGCAGCAAAATTACTGAACCATGCCGAGGACGAAGCTACAATAAACCAAATATTTACGATAGTAAAAGAAAGCACCGGTATAACACTTGCACTGGTAAACAAAATGAGCAATCAGAGCCGGATTGAAAAAATAGTTGATGATATGCTCAACTCATCCATTGAGTTCAATAAAAAATTGTTTGCAAAGCAGCCTGACAGCAATATAAAATCGGAACAAAGATTTTTTGTAATAATACCTCAGGACGATAAAGACAGTGTAGAGATAAGTTTGCCTGCAATTTTATTGAGCAGGGGCTTAGAAAAAGGTATAACAAAGTTGGATTTATCCTCAGAAATTTTAAATACAGGTATACCTCTGGATGCTTTAAATGAAACCCAAAAGAAACAAGGGTTTAAGTTAAGTGCAAAAAAAGCGGACAGGTCAGTTTTACCCAAAACCGTGCAAGATCAAATCCCTGATGGAAGTATCATAATTGATATAACAGAAGGGAGCAAGCAAGAATTCAACAAACCCATAGAAGCAGGAATTCCTTTTACAGGTACATATAATAGTGAAGAAGCAGTAACTGTGTTTTTGTTAGATGACAACGGTAAAACTCAACCTGTAGGTGGAATCTATGACCCCACCGTAAAAAAAGTGAGGTTTTTTACGGCTCATTTCAGCAAATACTTTGCTAAAGAATCTACCGTTGATTTTATGGATATCGGGAACCATTGGGCTAAAAAAGAAATTGGTATATTGGCGGGTAAGGGTATAATAAAAGGGAAAAAGGATGGGCTTTTCGAACCTGATGTCAATATTACAAGGGCAGAATTTACTGCTTTGATAACAAGATTACTAGGATATGGCGAAAATGATCAGTATACAATCCCTTTTACAGATGTAACCAAAAATGATTGGTACTATAATCAAATAGCAATTGCTTACAACAATGGTCTGGTAAACGGAAAATCCATAAAAGAGTTTGAACCCAATGGGAATATTACAAGACAGGAAATGATAAAAATCATTTCAAATATACTGGAAAATAAGTTTTACAAACAAGAAAACCTGGAAGATTTGAAAAAGTTTAAGGATTTTGCGGAAATTGCCTCATGGGCTCACGAAGGTGCCGCTTTGTGTCTGAGAGAAAATATTATAACCGGTGTAAGTGAAGGAAAATTTGCACCCCGGGAAAATGCTACAAGGGCACAGGTTGCAACGATATTTTATCGCATTTATGGCCTATGCCTCCATTAAACAAAAAACACCACAACGATGAAGTTAGGTGTCTTAATGTTATAAAAGAAGCTGGCTTTATCCTGAAAGATATAGTCAAAAGAGAGTTAAGCTGCTGAAAGGGCAGGCGAAGAACCTTTATCGTGGATAAAGGCTGATCAAAAGTTTTTTCCGGATAAAGACAATCCGGTGGAAACCGCTTTCGCTAGACCCACTGATATAGTGCTGTCAATTAAGTGGTGTATAAG
>JAQWCA010000277.1 GCA_028706065.1 Tepidanaerobacteraceae bacterium | reverse complement strand
TGGCAAATGGATTGAGTCCGATGGCTGGTACTATTATTGCGAAACAATGGAGAAAGATAACGAAACATAATTACTCTTAGACAGTGTGACCTTGGCAGGTTTAGGCACCAGCAATGATTATCAAGGCATGACCCTTCGGATAAATGTCGAAGCCGAAGCAGTTCAAGCCTCCCACGAAGCGTATAAAGATGCATGGAATATCACAAACTTACCTGCTGGTGTAGAAGTATGGGGCGAAGAAGAGAATCCGGTATAAACATAATACAAAAAAGAACTATGAATATGTCTATATAACTGTTCCCTGGCATGCACAGCCGCATGCCTTCTCTTCCACCCAAGAGGTGAATAACAAAGTTCACCCCCCGATAAAGGAGGGTAGTGAAAGTGAAAAAAACGTAAAAATCTGTATATCTTTGTTTTTGGCGGCATTGCTCTTTGCAACTTCCTTCGGTGTAATTAATGCTCGATACGCCTTGGCAGCCGATGATGTGGAGCTGGTCGGAAAATCTTCGGGGCTGGTTCTGGTGCCTGAGGGGGGAAAGCTTTTTGACCTTGGGAGGCTAAATCCCGGTGATATAATAAAACGAACCCTCAAGATAACAAATAACTACAGCAAGCCTTTTACCTTATATATGCGGGCTGAAACAATCGGAGAAGAACCCAAAAATGAGGCCCCCGATCTTTTAAAACAGCTTAGACTTACTATCACATATAAGGGTGAGGTTATATATAAAGGCCCTGCCAACGGTGAGGGCGGCGAATCCGGGGATATTACAAGTAATATCAGCCTTGGAAAGTTTAACCCTCAAGATAGTCGGGCCCTAGTAGCAGAAATAGAACTTCCAGGACCTGAAACCGGCAATGAATTCCAAAACACAACGGCTGAAGTCAAGTGGATTTTCACAGCACAAACCAGTGGTAAAGATAAAGATAAGGACAAGGATAAAGATAAGGACAAAGACGATGAACCAATCGAACAACCTCCTGTTGAAATAGAAGAAGAGCCTATTCCCGAAGGTGAGCCGGAACCTCCTCCGACAGAGTCGGAAACACCTGTGATGGAAGTCCCTGAAGAAGAAATTCCCATTGGTGCCCCAGATATGCCCAAAACAGGTGAAGAGTTGCCATACCCTTATTACGCAGCTGGGGCCTTTGCTTTGCTTGCAGGAATAGGTTTAACCATTAAGAAAAAATCATAACTTTTGAATACACTACTCCTATTACTGTAATTTGCCTGGAGTGTACATAAATGTATAATCCAGGCAAATTTTTTCAAAGGTGGGCAAAAACATGAGAAGATTCATTGCTTCCTTACTTATTTTACTTGGAATAATATTAATTTTTTATCCTAAGCTTAAGCAAGTCTATTTTGATTATCAACAAAAAAAGCTCTTGGAGACTTGGACCAAAAGCTTGGCTGAGTTGGATGAATACGATGATACTGATAGTGAGCCGGAAATAGAGGACAATCTCATTGAAGCTGGAAGTGAACCAAAGCAAAATGATTATCTTACCCACTATATCAAATCCCACATGGAAGGTATATTAAAGATAGAAAAAATTAAACTTCAAATACCCATACTCAAAGGTGCCACGAAAGCCAATCTTGATATATCAGCCGCTAGCATTGAAGGTACCGGGAAACCGGGTGAAGTTGGAAATTACAGCATTTCCGCTCATCGAAGCCGCACATATGGTAGACAATTTAACCGATTGGATGAACTTGAGAAAGGTGATCGAGTGGAGCTAATAATTAAAGAAGATGTTATATATACCTATCAGGTATTTGAAAAGCTTCTTGTTGAAGCGGAAGATACATGGGTAATGCTTCCACAAAAAAAAGAAAAGCTTCTTACACTCATAACCTGTGATTATAGCCGCAAACCTTATCCAAGACTTGTGGTAAAAGCAAGGCTCTTGGAATTCGGCGAGAATCAGTAAGATACTGCAAAAAATGGAGAATAATATAGAAATATGCTCCCAACTCATCTTTATCAGGTTTTGTCAACATGTACAGATAATGGTAAAATTAGTACAAATACTGTTTCAAAATTAAGTAAATAAGATAAAGTTTTTAAATAAGCTTTCAAGCGACAAAGGCAAACCCGTGGAAACGCGGGGACGCAAAGCTAAAGGGCCTTCATAAGATGGCAGCCAGCTACCGAAAGGGGAGTTTATTTTGTTAAAGAGGGTCTTCTGTTTATTTATATTTTCATTATTCATGCTGTTGTCAATTGGACAACCTTGGGCTGGAGCCTCGGAAATATTTGATCTGATGAACATAGAACAAGGGATAGTTGGGATAAGTCACCAGTTGGAAAATAAAAAAACAAAAGTCATGATTCAAAAGAACAACACTACATATTATTACAATATAAACGCCGACAAAGATGTATTTCCATTGCAAATGGGCTCAGGGGCGTATCAATTGGCATTCTTAGAACAGGTAGAAGGTAATAAATACGAAATCAAAAGCAGTGCGAGCATACAGGTTAAGCTTAAGGATGATAAGATCCCCTTTCTACAGTCAGCTAGCCCCGTTTACTGGTATAAAGACAGTGAAGTGGTTAAAATGGCAGTAAAACTTTCGGAAAAAATGGATACTGATGAGAAAAAGGCATATGCGATATATGATTATATAACTAAAAATATTAAATATGATAAAGATAAAATAACCAGTCTAGAAACTGACTATATACCCATGGTTGATGAAATCCTTTCTTCAGGAGAAGGTATATGTTTCGACTATGCTGCATTATATACTGCCATGCTCCGAAGCATAAATATCCCAACAAAACTTGTAAAAGGATACAAAAACGACATTGATACATACCATGCTTGGAACGAAGTATATTTACAAAAACAAGGCTGGGTAACAATTGACACAACCTATGATGCTGTCATGCTCGAAAACGGGACAAGTAGCAAATTTATAAAAGACATCGGTGATTACAGAAAAGAAAAAGAATATTAGGTATCAAGTATATCATTTTTGTTATCCTGAGCGACAAAACAGCGTGGTGTCTGAAAAGGAAACAATATTTTAGAAACTTATCTTTATCAAGAGCAGCATTTATGATAAAATGAGAACGACTTACAACAGAAAACTTTATTGCAATAATGGGAA
>JAQWCA010000276.1 GCA_028706065.1 Tepidanaerobacteraceae bacterium | reverse complement strand
TGATTTACTTATCCTTGACGGACAGCAGCGGATCACTTCACTTTATCAGACAATTATAACTAATGAGGTAGTCACTACTAAGAATGAAAAAAACTACGAAATTAAACGCTGGTATTATATCGATATGATAAAGGCTATGGATGGAAATTATGATCTTGAAGAAGCTATAATATCAATCAATGAAAACAAACAAATTACCGAAGATTTCGGGCGACGTATTGTAATTGACTTATCAAAGAAAGAATTTGAATTTAAGAACTTAATGTATCCCGTTTGTATGATAGATGATTATAGCGTATGGAGACGGGAGTTTAATAAGTATTGGCAGTATGACCAAGAGAAATCTATATTTTGGGATAAGTTTGAAGCCCGAATCGTCAATAGCTTTAATAAATATATGCTTCCAGTAATTATTATGAATAAAGAAAATCCGAAAGAAGCAGTCTGCCAGGTTTTCGAGAAGGTTAATACCGGTGGAGTATCTCTGACAGTTTTCGAATTATTAACTGCAACCTTTGCGGCTGATGAATTTGACTTAAAAACGGATTGGCAGAAGATAAAAGAAGAGTTTAAAAAATACAAGTTGCTTTCTAGAGTTAGTAGTACAGATGTTATACAAGCCATTACCCTACTAGCTACTTATAAAAATAAACAAAGTAAGGTAAAACAGAATATTCCTGATGAAGAACTGCCGGCTATTAGCTGTAAACGGAAAGATATGCTTAATTTATCACTACAGGATTATCAAAAATATAGGGATCCTGTTGTGCGGGGTTTTAAAAAAGCTTCCAAAATACTTTTTGAAAACCATATTTATACAGCCCGTGACCTACCCTACAACACCCAACTAATACCAATGTCGGTGATTTTAGCTGTTTTAGGTGACAAGATTGATAATATAGGTTACAAAAAGAAGTTAATGCAGTGGTTCTGGTGTGGCGTTTTCGGGGAGCTTTACGGCTCAGCAAATGAAACTCGTTATGCACTCGATTTACCTCAGGTGGTTGAGTGGATTGAAAACAATGGTTCCAAACCTAAGACCACTTATGATGCGAATTTTTCTCCATCGCGGCTGCATACTCTAAGAACTAGGAATAGTGCTGCTTATAAAGGAATTTATGCATTGCTTATGGATGATGAAACCAAAGATTGGCTTTCAGCCACAAAGATTGATTTCAGCACCTATTTTTCCGAGTCTATTGACATTCATCATATTTTCCCTGTAGCTTGGTGTAAAAAGAATGGAATAAGTAAGGATGATTATAATTGTATAATTAATAAAACCCCTCTATCAAGTCGTACTAACCGTATAGTAAGTGGTGAGGCTCCAAGCAAATATTTGGTGAGAATTCAAAAACATGCCGGAGTGAGCCATGAGGAATTTCAAAACATCTTAAAGTCCCATGTCCTCTCACCTGAATTGCTATATAAGGATGACTTTGAGAACTTTTTCAGTGATCGAAAAGAAAAAATATTACAAAGAATAGAAAAGGCTATGAATAAATCCATCCCAAGGGAAGCGGTGGAGATCGAGGAAGGGGTTTACATAGGTGAGGAGGCTGAAGAGGCATTGTTTGATCTAAGCTGATCTAATCAGAAGACGGTAAAAACATAAACGAATTTCCTGGTCAGGCTGCACGCATGGCGAAAGGAAGGTGAAGGCAGATGCCCAGAAAACCATTAAAGTTCTGCCACTATCCTGGTTGTCCGGAGCTGACGGAGGGAAGGTACTGCGAAAAACATCAAAAGGAAGTAGACCGGGAATACAACAAAAGAAACAGACCTTATTAAAAGCTTTATAACTCTAGCCATTGGCAGAAGCTTCGGAAGCAGGTTTTAACAAAGCAGCCTCTCTGTGTGGAGTGCTTAAAAGCTAAGCGAATTACCCCAGCAACGGTAGTGGATCATATAAAACCCCACAAAGGTGATGTAAAGCTGTTCTTTGATATCAATAACCTACAATCCCTTTGCAAGACCTGCCATGACAGGAAGACCGCTAAAGAAGATGGTCGCTGAGGTAAAAGAGATAAGGTGTTCAGATATTGATTAGATGACCCTAGATTACCACGGCCATACATCTAAAGTAAGTCACTATGGCTGCCAGTGCGAGCTAGGACAAGATTTACAGCAGCATCATCAATGCGGTAAATCAAAAGCCAATCGGGTTCGATATGACATTCACGAAAACCCGTCCAGCGTCCGGAAAGGTTATGGTCACGGAATTTGGATGGCAGTTTTTCACCGGCTACAAGCATGCGGATACAATCATCTAGCAAGGTAACATTGAGCTCACGTTTTATAGCGAGCTTATAATCCTTTTTGAATTGTGTCGTCCATACAATTTGCCGACTCATGACTTTAATTCCCGTAATGCTTCCTCGACATCGGAGTAACGTTTAGTATTTGGGTCGCTGGCAATTTGCTCTGCTTCAAGTAAGGCAGCGACAGTTACAGGATTGGGAGTATTTAAAGTGATGTCAAATGGGATGCGGTTTTCCCTTATGGATTGACGTAGGAAGATATTAAAGGCCGTAGTCATGTTAAGTCCCAGCTCCGCAAATAGCTTATCTGCTTGGTTCTTAATCTCGGTATCTATTCTAAAGCTTACACTGGATATGTTTTTGCTCATAAGATCCTCTCCTTTCATATTTTATAAATAATATAACATATTGCACTGTCAATGTAAAGTTAATGAAATGGTTAATGCGTTGTATTGGCTTTACAAAAGTAGTATATGCGGCTATTTTGGACATACAGAAGATACCAATAGAAAAAATAAACCCAGCTAAATACAATTCCAGAAAAGATTTAAAGCCAGGAGACCTCTGGCTGGGAACCTACCGGTAGGCACAGGTGGTATGCAGATCGTAAGCAACTACGGTCTGGCAGTTTGATAGACCCAAGAAATCCGAGGAACACCCTACAATGAAGCCGGTGGTACTTTGTGCTTATCCCATACAAAATAGCAGTGTTCCTAATAGTATTGTTCTCGATCCCTTTTCGGGGAGCTTTTCAACAGGGATTGCTTGTGAACAAACAGATCGCATTTGCTATGCTATCGAATTGGATGAAAAATATGTGGATGTAGGAGTAAAGCGCTATATCAAGTATATAGGCTCTGATAAAGAAGTTT
>JAQWCA010000275.1 GCA_028706065.1 Tepidanaerobacteraceae bacterium | reverse complement strand
CCCCAACGTCGTCGTAGAATCTACCTTGTCGCAGATTTTGCAGACAGATGTGCCGGAGAAATACTATTTGAGTCCGAAGGCATGCCAAGGAATTTTACGCCGAGCGGCAGCCCGTGGCAAAGAACTGCCGACAATGCTAAAAACTGCACTGGAAAAACAGGCGATAGCATAACTTGCCTAAATGACCAAGGCGGAAGAGTGATGTCTGTTTCGAAGGATATTACAGCAACACTTCGAGCAGAGGAACATGGCCATCAGCCTTGCGTAATGCAGTCAAGCGGATTTTGCACCGAACACAGTGCCAAGAGTAGAAGTGTAGGATATGAGGAAGAACGCTCCCCTACCCTTAGAGCAGTTGTTGTTCCAGGTACAGTCATGTCCTTTGAACCAGGTGCGGTTTCACGTATTGGTGGTCATACAGATGAAAATTTAAGTGGATCACTTCGTGCAAGCATGGGAGATAATCAAACAGCTGTTGTAATAGAAAACTATCCAACTGATAGCCGTGTAAAACTCTCAGAGGATAATAAAGTACAGACGCTTACCTCTCGTATGGGAACTGGTGGAGGGAATGTCCCCCTTGTCATGAGCACTCCTAAAACGTTAAAAATCCGCTCCGGCTGTGAAGGCGGTGGCAAGGGTGCATTGATACAGGATGACAAGTCTGCAACTCTTGGATGCAATAATGATCAGACTGTTTTTGTGCCCACCGCATATGGCATCTGTTCTGATAAAAGCAATTCCATGCAGTCTAGCAATCCGCATAGCGGTATATATGAAGCGGATACTTCTCGGACCATTGATGCCAATGGGGGAAATCCGGGATGTAATCAAGGTGGTATTGCAGTGGTTGCTCTGCAAGGCTCGATGATTGGAAGAGAGGATAAAAACGGTCCCCAAGGAAGCGGTATAGATGAAGATGTTTCTTTTACGCTTAATACCGCTGATCGTCATGCTGTTGCCTATGCCATGACTACCGGAGCCTATGCACAGGTTGAAGAAGATAAAGCACCTACTCTATTGTCGAGAGATTATAAGGATGCCCCTGTTGTGACTCAGCCTTGTTACGGTATTGATAGGGCGGCTTTTAATCAAGGAAGGAATGCTCTATATAAACCTACTGTAGATGAAGAACAGCAACCTACGCTCACAGCAAAAGGTCCTGGAGCAGTGGCGCACCCAGCTTCGTTTTATCCTCAGATGAAAGCTGAAAGTCAATGCTACAGACAGGACGGTACATCAAATACGATTATCAATGGTACCAATCCAGGCTATCAAAATGGATTGGTTGAGCCGGACTATATTGTTCGAAGGCTTACACCAACGGAATGTGCAAGATTGCAAGGTTTTCCCGATGATTGGTGCGACGATCTTGATACAGAAAATCCTACAGAAGATGAAATCTCATTCTGGACGGAGGTTTGGGAAACTCACCGCAAAATTATAGGTAAAAGCAAAAAGCCAAAAACAAGAAATCAGATTATAAAATGGCTTAACAATCCTCATTCCGATGCAGCCGAATACAAAATGTGGGGTAATGGCGTAGCACTTCCATGCGTTTGTTTTGTGCTGACTGGCATTGTGTTATCTACACAAAATACCGCCGATTAATGAAACAGTATTTTCTACAGAAAGATGCTCTAAATGACTTGATATTAACAGCCTTTAGAGTGATATATGTATGTACCGAAAATAGAAAGGCGGCATAAAAAATGCAGATAAACTATAATGTCACAGGAGCAAAAAGAAAAGAGCTAGTCAATGCAATCAGTCAACAACTAAATGCCCCTGTAAAATATCTCGGAGCACCTACATTTGCATATGAGATGGCAGACTACAATGTTAACAAAAACGGAGTTCTAAGTGGACCAGATAATAAGGAATTGGTCGATAATCTATTGGGACTTCACGACTTCAAAGCAATTTCAGAAGAATTTGACACACCACCTTCGAAAGCAGAAGCGGATGAAACTGAAGAATCTACCAGTTTGATAATTCAAATGCCACGGGCAGATTTTACCGACACGGCACTCGAGAACCTAAAAGGATTAGTAGAGAGCAAAGCAGCTCTTATAAAGAAAGCACTTGATACGGATTCCATTCCCATAATTGAAGATGAGGAATATGTCGCCTTCCCTTGGTTTCAAGGTGAGTGCTCCTCAGAAGAGGTTAAGGCATACACCCATTTTGTCACGGCACTTTGCGAAATGGCGAAAAAACAGACCCGTGTCAATTCCACCGAGAAATCAGTAGAGAATGAAAAGTACGCTTTCCGTTGCTTCCTTCTAAGGCTTGGTTTTATCGGCCCAGAATATAAGATAGAACGAAAGATTCTCCTCTCCAAGCTTTCAGGTAGCTCCGCTTTCAAAAGCGGAACGGCCAAGCAGGAGGTGAGTGAACAATGAATATCATTCACCCAGAAATGTTAAAGCAACTTAGAAGCTATTACACTCCAGGAACCCGTGTCATGCTACTTAAAATGAACGACCCTTATACCAAACTTCAGCCTGGAGCGAAAGGTACGGTTACTAGTGTTGATGACATAGGAACGATTCATGTCAGTTGGGATTCCGGTGGCTCCCTTGGAGTGGCCTTTGGTGAGGATTTATGCAAGAAAATCGAAGAGTAAAACATACAAAATTTAAGCAAAATGAGACAGTAAATATGTAGATTTATATTGCTAAGGAGTCAACTAATGAATGAAATAATTAAGGAACAAATCCTTTCCATCCGAGAAAGTGGAGTCACAAATATGTTTGATGTGGACCGGGTACAGTATGAGGCAAATGAACGAGGGTTTTATGAATTGGTAGTCTATTTAATAGACCATAAAGCGGAATATGCTCATTTCATACTGACGGGGGAAGTGGATGAAATAAGTAAATAAAAAATAACAGGATAAGGAGAAGGGCTTCATCTATAGGATTGAGGCTCTTTTCTTATGTCCTTTTCCAAAAAGGGGCGGTGTTTATGCGGAAACTGAAGAAATATAAGCCGACCGCCTTTATTGCTGAAGGGTCATATTACGATAAGGATGCGGCTGATTACGCTGTAGCTTTTATCGAAGCACTCTCCCATACGAAAGGTTTATGGGCAGGTAAGCCTTTTGAACTTATCGATTGGCAGGAACAAATA
>JAQWCA010000274.1 GCA_028706065.1 Tepidanaerobacteraceae bacterium | reverse complement strand
ACAGTTTCACTATTTCTCTCTGCAGCACCTGGCGTGTAAAGGCATCTAACGCCCCTAAAGGCTCATCCATCAAAATCAATTCAGGGTCATAGCACAGAGTTCTACCCAAGGCAACTCGCTGGGCCATACCTCCGGATATCTGGCGGGGATGGGCATCTTTAAACTCCTTTAAACCTAAAAGCTCTAGATGCCGTTCAACTTTATGTTTTATGATATCAGGGTTCTCATTTCTCAAGCCAAAAGCCATGTTCTCCCCAACCGTCAGCCAGGGCATGAGGCGGGGTTCCTGAAAGACCATACTTATCTTTGCTCCGGCTTTGCTGCTGTTACCATCAATGAAGTGGATTTCTCCTCCACTCTTTTCCTCCAGACCGCAAAGCACCCTCAGCAGCGTGGTTTTACCGCTGCCGCTGCGTCCAACTACTGTAACAAAGCTCTTATCATTCACTTCAAGATTTATTTCTGAAAGAGCTTTTATTTCGCGGTTTTTTATATGATAGGTTTTTTTTAGATTTTTTATTCTAATTCCCGCCATAATATTTATATCCTTTCTTTCATGCCTGACATTCCGCCCGTAAGGGAAAAGAACAGGTAGTCTATAAGGTAGCCCAGAACACCTATAGTCATAATCCCAACTATGATAATATCCGGCCGGGAAAGCTGTTCTGCATCCATTATCATGTAACCTATGCCAGCAGATGCAGCTATGAGCTCGGCTCCTATCAGTGCTCGCCAACTGTATCCAAGGCCCAGTCTCATCCCCACAATCACCGAAGGCATCGCTGAAGGTAAAATGATTTTGAGGAACTTCTCTTTTGCTGTAAATTTGAAGATGTGCCCGACTTCTAAGAGTTTTTGGTCACAGCCTATAACGCCGTTTAAGGTGTTTAAGAATATGGGGAAAAAAGCTGCCAGGATTATAACGGCTATTTTAGGAGCCTCCCCTATTCCCAACCAGAGTATCAACATGGGAATGCATGCAATGGGGGGTATATGTCGAATAAACTCAAGAAGCGGATTTATATAATCTTCCAACGCCCTAGCCATCCCAACCAAAACAGCAGTAGGGAATGCCAGGATAAAAGCTGCCGTAAACCCTGCAAATACCCTGTATAGACTTGCCATCACATGTTTTGAAAGAGTTCCCTTTTTAAATAGAATAAGGGCGGTTTCTAGGATTTCCGTCGGTGGAGGAATAATATAGTTATTAAGTAGACCGGCTGCCGACAGCATATACCATATTATTAAAATAGCAAAAGGTACAATCAAACCCTTTAAAGTTTTATGGATCTTCATCATCCTCCCTCCAATCCCTTTGAATAACCACGGTTATTGCACTATTTTTGCATTCTGAGGGAGGCAACGACCGTAGGATCTTAAGATTCTTCGCTGCGCTCAGAATGACGCTTTTGTTTATTGTAGCGTGGAAACACGTTAGAATTCCTAGGTTCAAACATGCGTGTAGTGCGCTCTAAAATTCCTTGAACATGGGCAAAGGCCATACCATAGTTGGTGATAGGGACCTTTTGCTCCACAGCCCTGATAATCCTTGTCATCATTTGTTTGCGGTTGAACATACAGGCACCACAGTGAAGTATGAGCTTATAAGGTGTCAAATCCTCCGGGAAATCCGCTCCTGCTTTTATTTCTATTTTGAGCTTTCCACCGGCTTTAGATTCCAAAAGAGAAGGCAGTTTTTGTCTTCCGATGTCATTTTCAAGAGGATGGTGTGTACAGGCCTCGGCAATCAAAACCCTATCACCGGGTTTAAGCTCATCAATGGCTCCGGCACCTTTTATTAATGTGCCCAGCTCCCCCTTATATCTTGACATGATAATGGAAAAGGATGTCAAAGGCACATCTTCCGGCACAATTTCGCTTACAATGTGAAAAACCTGGGAGTCAGTTATCACCAAATCCGGCTTTTTGTTCAATGAGCAAAGCATATCCCGAAGTTCCGTATCCTTTGTCACGAGAGCCAAGGAGTTATGATCAAGTATATCCCGGATGGACTGCACTTGAGGAAGAATCAGCCTATTTTTCGGAGCTTGGATATCCTGAGGTGTCACCAAAACTACCAGGGATTTTGGATTTATGATGTCTCCCACTAAAGCGGACAGTTCAAAATCCATAGGAGCGTTTAGATGAATCATCTCTTTCAGTTTTCCGATATTTGTCCTTTCTTTTGCACTGACTTTGATGAAGGGAAAATCAAATTCTTTCTCAAAGTCTCCCATGTCAACATCTTCTTCATCGATTTTATTTACCACACCAATAATTGGAATTTTCCTTGCCGCAAGTTCCCGCCACCAGTTTTGTTCCAATGTGAAATCTAAATTTGAGGGAGAAAAAACCATCAGAGCAATGTCCGTTTTGTCCATGACCTCCAAGGTTTTCTTTATCCGCAGCTCACCCAAATCCCCTGTATCGTCCAAACCCGCCGTGTCAATAAACACCACGGGCCCTATGGGCAAAATTTCCATGGCCTTCTATACCGGATCCGTGGTGGTGCCCGGATGGTCTGAAACCAAAGCCGTCTCTTGCCCGGTGATGGCGTTTATTATGCTGGATTTGCCCGTGTTTCTCCTTCCGAATAAACCTATATGAAGCCGGTTGGCCCTTGGTGTACTATTCATTTTGCCACAACCTTTCACTACCCTTTAAGGAATCTCCGCGGTCTTTAGCCACTTCTTTTCCCATACTTTCAATAAACTGTTCGATTTTCAGCCTTTCTTGTTTTATATTATTTTCTTTTCCAAACTCCTTAGGATATATCTCATAAAGCCTTCTGTATTTGTAAGGCTCCAATTTAAGCATTATGACATTTGCCCCCACATTGAATGCTTTTCGTGCACCTTTACCGTCCAATGTCAAAAGAGCCGTAGTTGCCGGTAAGTGCACAGTTTTCAAAATCAACCTCGTCACGGCCAAGGCCTTTAGAGTCAGTAAATCGCTTCCGGCCGGAACATCCCTCAAGACTGTGCCCTTATGTGGGATAAAAGGACCGATTCCCGCCATATCCACATCCAATTTCTTTAAAAACAAAATATCTCGGGCGATATCTTCTACAGTCTGGCCTGGGAGACCTATCATGAAACCGCTGCCGTTCTGATATTTTAATTCCTTTAACTGCCATA
>JAQWCA010000273.1 GCA_028706065.1 Tepidanaerobacteraceae bacterium | reverse complement strand
TTTACCTGTGGTGCCTGTCGCATAAAGTTTATGCTGTTTTAAAATGTCTTCATAAGCTATAGCAAAATCCACCATTCTGTCCTTCTTTGCATCATGTGCTATAAGTGCTATATTCATATACATAACCTCCATTGAATGAATTTTTGAATTTTTGGGGACGGTTCTTTTTTGTTCACATCCAACACACCCAATTCATAACTTGGACACTGATCGCTGCACCATTGAATAACTAAGATTAGTAAGACTTGCTATTTCCTGATATGTTAGTTTAGCCTCCTTGGTCAGTTGCTCCAACAAGCTTTGCAACGCCTCCTCTTTTTGCCTTAGCTCAAGGACACTGGTTACACCGTATTCTAAAAGAAACCTGTCAATCAATCTATTGCTCACAGTCATCTTCATCTCATCCAATTCTTCTTTTAGGTCAAGATATATACGCAAATCCTCATTCTCATGCATCCTGAGAAATGAGTTATTGTCATTAAAATTCTCTTGTTTTAAAACCAATGCTTCCTCATCCAGTAGCTCGGATTTTCCTGATAAATAATCCTTCATACTGCTCCATTCATACTCTTCGGCATTCTTTACAACATATGCCTTCACTGGATTTAAATGAATGTACTTTAAAACACCCCAAAAGTATCCCTCATTTTCCACACACTCGCTCTTGTAGCGATCCTGAAATACAGGCCCTATCCTTTTTTGCTCACGATTATAATACATGGCAAATGACCCATTCACTTTTTTCATAAACGTCGCTAAATCCTCCGGTTCGGTCTTTAGTAAAAGATGAATATGATTATCCATAACACAATAGGCGTATATCCCTACATCACTATTTGTAATTTTTTCCGCTAAAATATCCAGCATTTGCTTCTTGGTTTCTCTGCTTTGGAAGATGCTTTCACGGTTTATACCACGCATCATAATATGGTAAAACCCCGTCCTGCTGAATTGTCGTGCTACCCTTGGCATGATAATCAGCTCCTTGGGACAATTATACCATAAATACTTAATAAAGTGAATAAAAGAGAACCGTCCCTAAATATTCTTGCCTTTTTGCCTAGCAAAGCATACAATATATTTATTGCAGTCATTGCCAAATATACGAAATTAGGGGAAATGCAAATGAATTGGTTGAGAAGATTTATGATGGGAAGATACGGAACAGACCAGCTTTCCATGGCGTTGATCATATTATCGCTTTTATTTACTTGGATAGCTAGATTAGCCAACCTTCCTCTATTGACACTTATAGGTTATGTTCCCTTGGGGCTATGTATATATAGGATGCTGTCAAAAGATATTTCCAAGCGCAGTATGGAAAACTATAGATTTGCCATGCTTATGAGTCCCATTTATTCAAAATTTAAAAAAGCCCAGCTTCGTTTCATGGATGCAAAAACTCACAGATATTTCAAATGTCCAAATTGCAGAACAAAGTTGCGCGTACCAAAACACAAAGGGAAAATCATAATCACATGTCCTAAATGTAAAACCGAGTTTACTAAAAGAACGTGAATATTGGGGGACGGTTCTTTTTTATTCATGGTTTCATGAACCGCCTGTAATATAAATTCATCCAATTTCTTAAAATCTATCGCCTTGAGACCGCCTAACCACAACAACAGTTCAACCTTGAATAATTTAGACCTGTCCCTGATCATTCCTGTTTATTGACATGTTTTCGCCAATTAAAAAATGAGTAAAGACATTCTCTATACATTTGAAGCCTATATGTAAAGCCACGTAGAAACCCGTATTTTTCCTCCTTCTTGTAATGAGTAATATCATTTAAAAGTGGCTCAACTACCGGTATATTATTTCCCCTGGCTATACGGCTTAAAAAAATCTCAACACCGAATCGAGCCCATGAAAGAGAGGGAAGGTGTTTCACAAAATAATCCGCTAAACCTCTTTGCCCATTTAATATGGAAAAATACCGCTGCGCTAGATCGACGCTCTTCTTTCCCCCACTCTGAAACATCCCTATGGTCATACCTACTTGAGGGTTTTCTTCTAAGGGCAAAAGCAAAGCATCTATATGATGATGGCCTAAATTTATGAGATCTGCATCAAGAAATAACCAAAAACGCGAATCTTTAGCATAATCTATTCCCGTCTGCAGTGCAGCTCCCTTACCTAAGTTTTTCTTATGTCTTAATACCTTTACTGAATTTCTTTTAGCAACTTTGTAAGTATAATCCTTGGAACCATCATCGATTACAATGATATTTTTTTCCCGCGGGTAACTACAAACTACATCAAGGACAGCTCCAATCCTAGGCTCCTCATTGTAAGCCGGAATTAAAATCGTAACAGGCGGTTTCATTTCCATATCAATCCCTTCATTGTGAATATTCGGGGACGGTTCTTTTTTATTCATCGCCCCAATTATTTCTTTACAAAAGAAGCCCAGTAAACAAAAGGCCCGTTTTAAAAATACAAAGAATCCTAAGATTTTTTTATAATCATTCACAAACGAACCCGCACTTCTAAACGACGACTTTCCTTCTGTTATGAAGATGCAATTTAGTCCTACCCCTTTCAATGAGTCTGCTTACTCTATCACAATCTACTCTTTAATGCTCCAGTCATCCCTGATCTTGAATTCAAACATAAAAAGGGCATAAGCCCTTAATGAAATATTAATCCAAATCCTTAAGATTTTCTATGTCGAAAATATTCTCAGCTATCTTGTCTCAATTTCTTCCGTTAACTGGAAAGGTTTTTCCTCATAAGGCTTGGGCAAGTTTATAAACTTCTTTTTGAGTAAGCTCGCTACAATTTCGATTTTACCTTGACCCTTGCCTTTCTCTATACCTTCTCCATGCCTTTTATTTCCGCATACTTTATCTTGGATATGATATCAAGTCTTGCCTCTTCTCTAACATAGTAGCATAGTATTCTTGTCTCAGCCTTTCGTCAGCACTTATCTTTTCAAACATTTGTTTTCGATATATGTAATAAGCGATAACCTTATTACATTACTTCTTATAGGGGCAAACAAGGGGATAATATTTTCACTTAATCTAATGGGAGGTGCTGCAATTGTTATGGTTGTCAATAACCCCGTCCCTGTGACACTTAATTATTCACCGCTTCATAAGTTGGTACTATCTTCTTTATCACATCTTTGACTTCTGTATT